>JAQBTI010000176.1 GCA_027624995.1 Chloroflexota bacterium | reverse complement strand
ACCGGAGCCTGTCAATAGCTTTGAGACACTTTCGCGAAGAATTTAGTGACTTTTGTCCTCTGCTTTGTCGATTTCGACTGGTGCGTTGATCCAGACCTCCTTGGGGAGAGGTTGGACGCGAGGCGGCCCGTTGACGAAGCGGTTCGGGTTGGCGGTGTAGGCCACGTCTTTGGTGGCCTGATGCCGTGCGAGTACCGCGGTAGCCTGGTCGGTGTGGACCTCCTCAGGGGTAAGCCAGGCGATCCCGCTGTGCCGGTGCTCGGTGTTGTACCACTCGAAGAATCGGTCGAAGTAGGCCCAGGCGTCCTCGAACCCGGCGAAGGCCCCCGGGTAGTCGGGGTGATACTTCGTGGTTTTGAACTGACTCTCCGAGTAGGCGTTGTCGTTGGAGGTTCGGGGCCTGGAGAACGACCTGGTGACGTCGAGTGCTTCGAAGAGCTTCGTCACGTCATCGGCGACGAACTCCGTGCCCCGGTCGTTGTGGACCGTGAGCGTGCCGGGATCGACGGGATGTTTGAGCAGCGTCTCCTGGAGGAGGTGGCTGGCCACCGCAGCGCTCGGGCGTCGTGTGAGGGTCCATCCGGTGACAACTCGACTGAAGATGTCGAGCAGGACAAAAAGGTGGAACCAGACGCTTCGTTCGAGGCTACGTATCTTCGTGATATCCCACGTCCAGACCTGGTTCGGCGCGGTCGCAACGAGCTGCGGCTTGACGTAGGTCGGGTGGGTCCGCTGCCGGCGGCGTTCTTTCGTCTCACCCTGGGCTGCAAGGATGCGGTACATCGTCCGTTCGGAGGACAGCCAGGTGCCCTGCCCCAGTAGCTCGGCGACGACGTGAGCTGGGGAGCGATCCACGAACCGGTCGGAGTGCAGGGCGTCGAGAACGGCACGCCTCTCGTCCGACGAAAGCGCTCGCGGGCTGGGGGCGCGCACACGAGCCTCGGCAGGCGGGCCCGGCGGCGATCTCCAGCGGTAGTAGCTTGCCCTGGGAACAAGGAGTGCCTGGCAGGACCTCTGCGCGCCCACTTTGTCGGCCAACTCAGCCACAACCGTCATTGTTGGTCTGCCTCCAGCGGGACCCCGAGGATCTCCGAGAGTTTTTTTTGGGCCTCGATGATCGCTTCGGCTTGCTGCAGGCGGTGTTGGAGACGGGCCACCTTCAGCTCCAGCGCCTCCTTCTCCAGGGCCAGAGCGTCCTTGCCCTTGGGACCCCGGCGGCGGCTCGCCAGACCTTTGAGCGCGCCTGAGCGATACTCCCGGCGCCAGCCGACCAGATGGGAGGAGTAGAGCCCCTCCCGGCGCAGCAGGGCACCGATCTCGCCCGGTTCCGTGCAGACGTCGGCCTCCTCGACGATCCGCGCCTTGAACTCCGGCGTGAAACTCCGGCGCTTCGGCTTCTCAGGAACCGCTGCCGAGGGGACCTTTCGCGTGGCCGCAGCGTCGTTAGGGCCACCTTCGCTACGCTCTGGCGCCCCTAACGACGCCCCCAACTCCCGTACCTCACCCTTCACCTTCACCAGGACCATCCTCTCCCGCCCTGCTCAGTAAACTTCAGTATGCAAGTGTCTCATCCATTATAGGCAGACAGGGAACTGCGACGATCCACGTATCTGCTCCACAAAGGGAGCGTCGCAGAGCACCAAGAAGATAGTGAGATAGAGTTACGCATCACAACCGATGACATGTAGGGCTTACAGGTTGTAAAGGACATCTGCCAGAAACGGGAAATTTGCTCCGATTTCCTGGGCAGCTGGTAAATTACTTCGATACCCCCACCCGATCGGTTCGTGATCTTTCCCGGGAGGGGATTCGAGATGAGTCTGGGATGGACGACCACACGTTCACCCCTCTCGGCGAATGATCGGATCATCGCCCGATCCGGCGGGTGTATATAAAACCCAGAGACGAAGGGAAGCAGAAAGCCGCTTGCACGCTGACTCCCACTTCCGTATTCTTGCTGTATACAAAACAACTGTTTTAAATACACCAACAGGAGGGTCACATGGCACCGAGGAAGAACGCCCGTGTAGCCGTCTACGCACGCGTTTCAACGACCGGCCAGGATGTAGGCATGCAGCTTAGGGAACTCCGGGAATACGCTCATCAGCGTGGCCTGGAGGTCGTAGACGAGCTTGTCGATACGGAGAGCGGGTCCAAGGACCGACGCCCGCAATTGGACCGTCTGTGGGCCTTGGTACGCTCCAGGAAGGTCGATACGGTTCTCGTCTACCGATTCGACCGGTTCGCGAGGTCAACCAAGCAGTTGGTCGATGCCCTCGAGGAGTTCAACCACCTGGGCGTGGACTTCATCTCCTTGCACGAGCAGATCGACACGAGCAGCCCGATGGGTAAGGCCATGTTCACGATCATCTCCGCCATGGCCGAGTTCGAGCGGGAGATCATCAGAGAGCGGGTCCGGTCGGGTCTGGCAAAGGCGAAGGCCGAGGGAAAGAAGCTGGGCCGACCACGGGTTCCCGATAAGACCGTCTCGAAGATCAGGGCTCTAAGACGCGAGAAAGAGATGAGTTTGGGGGCTATCGCAAAGCAGCTGAACGTGCCGAGGGCGACAGTTCAGAAATACGCTTGAGGCACTGATCGATCCGACCGGCCGCCAGGGCCAGCAAGACTCCGACGAAGGTCGGAGTGTGCCCCCACTGATCCAGTAGTAAAAGTGCCCATTCTGACACTTCGTCGACTGGCCTCGGAGCCGCCGCGTCGCTCAGGCAAAAACGCCACGACCGAATAGCCTCATCGGCTTGTTGGGCCCTCGGAGATCAGGATCTCTGCCTGCCGGAGATGTCCGATGATCTGTTCTGCTGTATAACGCTTTCTTGCCATGATGGCCCCTTTCTGGTTACCCATATCCTAACTCTAAGACTGGGAACATTCTAGGGGGGCAGGTCAATGGGTCGTTCTCACGCGAAGTCATCGTCATCCTCATCGAGGTCCAGATCATCCAGGTCGTCGTCCGTCGTGTTGGCCCCCGGGAAGCCCGCAAGCTGCCAGTCCTTGATTCCCGAGTAGTCGCCGGTGTAGGCCACGTCCGGGACGGCCTTCTCGCGCGCACGCCTCAACCGCGGATTCCAGTCTGAGCCACCATAGTCGTTGCGGTTGACCTCCTCCGGCTCCGTGTAATAGTACGGCGTCAGTCTGTCCATCATCGCCAGGATGCAGGCTGACGACACCAGGTCGAGACCCGTTATGTGCGCCTTGCCGGAAGGTTCCCGGATGCATCCCATTGCCTGCGTCCAGAAGTCCTCATCCGGGTCATCCCAGAGGTTGGTGCCGGGGTTTCTGTTCACGACATCCACGAGGGCCTGCACCATCGTCTCGTGGTTCCCGTGACCCGTATACCACCCGTATTTGTCCTTGGTCATCTCGTCGTAGACATTGCCGGCCTGGAAGCGGTAGGAAGCCCACAGGTAGTCGACGCCACAAATGTCGTGGATCTTATCGAGCACCGACTGCCCAGCGTCGTTGAGCTCCGGAGCTATCTGAGCGCCATACCAGATGGCGAGCATCGCGGTAGATGTCCCGAAGAGGCTGGCGTCACATAACTCGGTCCAGCGGGCGACGATACTCCGGTCCTGCCTGTCGAGGATGGGGCAGCAGTTCTTGTCGGCACGCACGCTGCGCCCTCGAGCCACATCAGCGGATCCGAGGTATCGGTATTCCCACGGGCCGACTTTGGTCTTTGAGGGCATCTGCCACACCTTCAGGGGGCCGTTCTCGTCGGCCACGAAACGCACCCGCAAAGCCTCCTGATTCGCGCAGACACCATCAGAATCGAACTTCGGCTCTACCTGCCAGCGGAGACGTCCTGTCACCAGCGGCGGCCGAGACCTCGCCTGGCCGAGCCCACACTTCTCGAACGAGAACACCCGTGTCCCCTCGACCTTCTGGAAAGCTTCGCCAGGGCTTGCTGGGTATTCTTGCTTGAAGGTCATCTCGTTGTTGCGACAGAGATTCCGGATGGCAAAGCGGCGCCAAGCCATTTGCTCGAGGGCCAGGCCGTGCTTCTCTATCAGCGCACCCTCTTCATCACTCAAGGCCGTAGTCATCATCCGGTCATACCAGAGGCTTTCTTCCGGTATGGCATACCGATCATCATCGAACCACCCAAAGAACAAGGGGAAGTAGTCCGATCGGCCGGCCATCGCGTCATCCCAGTCGTGGGCGAAGGGCTCCCCGATGCCCACCCTGCCGTTGGCGGTCGATTCTACGACGACATCCGCGGACTCTGCCGACTGCATCAACGACGTGTCTGTAGCATCGACGTTGGCCCACTTGGCTTTTTCGGAGGCGTGGAGAAGGCGTAGCGTCCTGCCCGTTCCTGTCTTGGGTCCGGCGATTTGAACAGCGATGTGGGAGTGGTGGGGTGCGGAGTAGGTGATTTCATTGCGGTTGGTGTAGTCTGTGCCTGGATGAGGGGCATACTGCGCGAAGAGCTGGTGCATAGACCAGAGGTGGTTGACGTTTTCCTCGTCGCAGCCGACCATCAGGCAGCCGATGCCGGCCTCCCGTGTTGCCCGGGCGAACATCCTCGAGGCTATCCACGTCGAAACGCCCATTTGTCTGGCTTTGAGGACGATTAGCATCGCCCTACCCTCTTCGGTACGCATACCGTCAAGCGCCTGATTAAGCTTCGTCTGAATACCCGAATACCGAAGAGGCTGGATGGTCGATGGTGCCTGCTTCGAGAGGTCTTCGAGAGTCCAGAGGTTGGGCTTGATGCGTATCTGCAGATGCTCTTCCGCCCACTCTGCGTCCGTGAGGATACGGCCGTCCGCCCTGTTCTCTTCCTTGGCCCTCAGCTCGCGCCAGGAGGCCATCTGCTCGACCATCTCCGCGGCTTCACTGAGAACCTTTCGCCGCTTCTGTGGGGCGGTGAGGTTAGGCATTCGCTTCCTCCTCTCCATCTGA
Source organism: Chloroflexota bacterium (assembly GCA_027624995.1). GTDB lineage: Bacteria > Chloroflexota > Dehalococcoidia > Lucifugimonadales > CATQGZ01 > CATQGZ01. Next base: position 525 of record JAQBTI010000176.1, on the reverse strand, counting down.
AACCATCAGCTTCGGGCCGCCCTGGAGTTCGGCCAATTCCTCCCGCAACCTCCCCAGGACTTCGCCTACCTGATCAACCTTACCCTCTTCCGCTTCATCAGCTATCTGCTTCAGAATCTTCAACTTGTCGGTGTGATTGTTCTGGATGCGCGGAGACTCCCAGCCGCCACCATCCCGGTTCTCGCCTCTGGTGACGTGCTCCGTTCGGTCTGGTAAGTCGCAGTAAAGGCGATACAGCTCGCGGATCCGGTCCACACGCTGGGCCATCGGCTGGTTGGCGATGTCCTGCAGAAACTCTCCGAGCATCCGATCATAGAGCGCCTGGAAGTCCGGATCGTCACGCCAACGTCGTAGGGTCCGGTCTGAGATACCGACCCCGCACGCAACGTCTTCAAGCCGCGCCTCCCCGAATCGCCCTTCAATCAGCCGGTTCACGGCCTCGATGTGTCTGTTGTCGATCGTCACGAAACCCACACCCCCTCTTTGACGAACTCTCGTCGCTCGGCTACATTCACGGTATTCCCT
>JAQBTI010000175.1 GCA_027624995.1 Chloroflexota bacterium | reverse complement strand
TAGACTGCGTTACGTCGCTTGGCGGCGTAGAGGTCGCGGTGGACAAGATGGCAATCGACTACGCCTACTCCGCGACACAAAAATGCCTCGGCGCGCCGCCGGGCCTTTCACCGGTTGCCGTCAGCCCCCGAGGTATGGACGCTATCCGGAAGCGCAAGCGCAAGCCAACCTCGTGGTACCTTGACCTGGAGCTCAACTCCAAGTACTGGCTCACCCCCCGCACATACCACCACACAGCGCCGGTGAGCATGATACTCGGACTGCGCGAGGCCCTGCGAATCGTGCTGGAGGAGGGTCTTCAAGAGCGGTTCGCGCGACACAAGCGCAATGCCGACTCCCTGAAGGCAGGCCTGGAGGCGTTGGGGCTCACGCTCCTCGCGCCGGAAGGCTTTCGGTTGCCGCAGGTAACCTCGGTCCGCATTCCCGAAGGTGTAGACGACGCAGCAGTGCGGAAGGCGCTCTTGAGGGAGCACTCCATCGAGATCGGCAAGGGGTTCGGGCAGTTCGACGGCAAGATTTGGCGCATCGGCCTGATGGGCGAGAGCAGCAAGGCCGAGTACGTCCTCGCCGTTCTATCCGCCCTTGAAGAGATACTCCCTCGCCAGGGCTACGAAGTCGCTGCCGGTGCAGGAGTCGCCGCCGCGAGCAAATCGCTTGGAACGAAAGCATAGGACCGAAGAACGAGAAACGAGAAACGAAAAACGAGAAGCGAAGAGCGAGAAGCGAGAAACTTGTCCGTGCTTAGTCTGGAATTGACGGAATCTTCGTGTGAACAAAACCAGAGAACATTGTCATCTGATGAGGAGGCTCAACTCCACCACTGTCATCCTGATGCGGAGGCTCCACTTCGCCACTGTCATCTGACGCGGAGGCTCCACTCCACCACTGTCATCCTGACGCGGAGGCTTTGCGGAGCGGAAGGATCTAGCGTACCATCACACCGGCAGAAGGCTCCAATTCGAGGGCCGTCAAATCCAGCCTGAGCTAGCATTGGAAGCGAATACCAGGCCGACCGCGAGAAGCTACTCTGCTTCTCCCTTCTCACTTCTCGTTTTACGTTTCTCTCTTTTTCTAATTTTCCCGAGGAGGAATCATCATGCGTAGATTCGAAGGACAGACGGCTATCGTTACCGGCGGGGGCGATGGGCTGGGACTCGGCATCGCAGACCGCCTTGCGTCGGAGGGCGCGAACATTCTGATCGTCGACTTCAATGCCGACAATGGGAAAACGGCGAGTGAGAAACTCGCCGCCCACGGCGTAAAAACCCTCGTGGAGGTCGGCGATGTCGGCGACGAAGCGGTCGCAGACCGCGCCGCCGCCGCCGCCATGGCCGCCTGGGGGCGTATCGACGTGCTCGTGAACAACGCAGGCATCGCAGGGCATTCCGCGAACGTGTGGGAGCTCACCGCCGACGAAATGGACCGGGTTTACCGCACAAATCTGCGCGGCGTTTTCAACTTCTGCCATTCCGTTATTCCCCACATGATGAAGCGCGACTACGGGCGCGTCGTCAACATCGCCTCTATTGCCGGCAAAGAGGGCAACCCCAAGGCAGTCCCATATTCCGCTACCAAGGCGGGTGTCATCGCCCTCACCAAGTCGGTGGGCAAAGAGTTGGCGACGACCGGAATCCGTGTGAACTCCGTTGCCCCGGCAGTTGTGCGCACGCGTATTTTGGAACAGCTCACCAAGGAGCACGTCGATTACATGGTCTCCAAAATTCCCATGGGCCGCACCGGCGAGATCCCAGAGGTCGCGGCGCTCGTGGCCTGGCTCGCTTCCGAGGAGTGCTCATTCTCCACCGGCGCGGTATACGACATCAGCGGTGGCAGGGCGACGTACTAACGAAAACACAACGGATTCGGACGTGAAGTGGAAACTGAGCGTCCGAATTCGTTAACTTCCGGTGGAATGCGACGGCTGAGGAAACCAACACGCCGGTGTCATCTGTTGTGGCTGAGGAAACCAACAAGGCGTTGACGCTCCTATGTCAAGAGGCGGACTGCTTTGACCTTTTTCGTCTGACGCCGCCAGTCGGGAGCCTACCTGTGGAAAAGTGGACAGCCCTATCGGGACTGACCACTTTTCCACAGGTCTGGCGTTATTAATCGACATCCCCCAATTCTCCTCATCGGAACTCATGCGAGATGCTGAACCTCCCGGGCATAGTGCTGCTGCCACAAACGCCACACCGCACGAGCAATGAAACGCTTCAGAGCCCTCATCGATTCCAACCAGCTTTTCCCTTCCTTCATCCGGCGTTCGATATACTCGTGACCATCCCCTTTACAATTCCATTGAGTCAGAGCAATGCTGTGTAAGATGCGATTCAGGCGGCGATTGCCTCCCCGATTCAACCGGTGACGGACCCGACCAGCCGAGGAAGTCTCAATCGGACTTGCGCCACCGTATGTGGCAAACTGGTCCTCAGCAGCGAAATCCCGTGTTCCCAGAATCCCGGCCAGGGCGCCGGCGGTGAGTTGCCCCACTCCCTGGATCTCCGTAAGCTGGGAATATCTTGCTCTGGCGAGCTCTTCGATCTCTTTTGTGAGCTCCGCAATCTGCTCCATGAACAGCCGCAGTGAGGACGCCACCCGTCGGACGTCGGACGCGCGAGCTTTCGTCACAGGCGTGACCACAGGCGGAGTATACTGCTCCAGTTCCCGGAGCGTCTCAAGTTTTGCAAGATTGGAGTAGGTCTTTCGGTACTCCGGGTCCACCATGAACAGGCGGTTATGCAGTTGATTGCGAAGTCGGTCTATCTGCGACTTGAGCCGGTCCCGCTCCCTGTTCATCACGTCGAGCGCCGCAGCCTCGTCCTCGACCACGACGAGTGGCAGGTCGGGAGTGTCACGGAGCACCACGCGAGCAACAGCCTGGGCGTCGAGACGGTCATTCTTATCCTGCTTGCGGGCGCGGCGACGGGCCTGGGCGGTCAGTCGGGGGTTGACCTCATAGACAGTCTCTCCCGCCTTGACCAGGTACTGAGCAAGGCCGTGACCGTAGTTACCGGACCCCTCGATTCCCCATTGCCGCTCATTCCACTGGCTGCCCCATGACAGGATTTCCTGCCAGGCTGACTCCGCGTTCGGCCCTTCCCACGAGCCCAATAGGCGTCCTCGCTCATCAACTGCAACCGCCACATGAATCTCCTTGTGAGCATCGACACCCAGAGTTACCATCTGCCCGCCTCCCTGTTAGAATAAAGTGACTCCGGGCCGACTGGACTCTCTCGAGGCGTCCGTCAGGCTCCTATTAGGTCAAGCCCGGAGCAGACGAGGGGGCGACAAGTCAACTGAAGGGCAGCAGCCTTCATCCTGATGGGTCAGCCCCCTCGTCTATATTCTTACAGAGAGTCATCCTGACGCGGAGGCTTTGCGGAGCGGAAGGATCTAACGTGCCGCCACATCATCAGAAGGCTCCCATTCGAGAACCGTCAATTCCAGCTTGAAGCAGTACTAGCGCTCGCCTGTCCGCACCCGGTAGACACAAACCGAGGTATTGCCTTACTCTGTACCCGTCCCAACAGCGTCCCCAGGAGACGCCAAATCCTCACAAGATTCGGAGCCGAAGACGATTATGGAACAGCGCGTGCCAATCCTCGTTTACCACCACGTATATCCTGAGGGCCATCCCGATCTTGGCGTCACTTCCAATACCAAGGCCACGGGGATCATCGGCGAGGCGGAGTTCCGCCGTCATCTGCAGTACATCGACGAGAACGGGTGGAACGTCGTGTCCACGTCCCATATCGTGGACCACATCGAGCATGGCTCGCCGTTGCCTGAGCGCGCCGTCGCCCTCCACTTCGACAACGGCTGGCTCGACACGTACTCGGGCGTTCGCCCGATACTCAAAGAGCACGGTATTGTGGGCGGCATATGCTACATCATAAGTGAGCCGACCGCAGCGGCGTCTGAGGGCAAGCCCGCCGGGATCCAGACTACGACCGAGGGCTACGTCCTGAAGCCGTTCCTCACGTGGGACCACGCGAAGGAGATGCTTGACGAGGGGTGGGAGATCGGCGCGCACACGGCCACCCATCCCAAGCTGGCGGAAGTCCACAAGGCAAGCGGCGACGCCGGCGTGCTGGCGGAGGTCGGACCGCCGAACGAGACATTCGAAAGACACCTGGGATTCGTCCCCGAACACTTCGCCTATCCGAGCGGTTCCCGGAACGAGCGGACTGACGCGCTGCTGTCGCCCCACTACCGGTCGCTCCGACTGTGGACGTTCAGCGTTCCGCCGCAATGGGCTTACACCACCAGGTCCACGTCGCCGAAGGCCCTCGAATGCCAGAATGTCGATAACACCGTGCCGTTCGAGGACTTCACCCGCATATTCACAGAGGCTCTTGGGCGGTAAGGCTGCGCCCGGTCCAATTTCTCCACCGCGCAACGATTTCGATGTCGTGGGGGAACGCGAGCGCGGGAAGCTCGTCGGGGTCGAACACACGCACCTCGGTTGAATCAGACCCTGCGGTCAATGCACCGCCGATAACCTCGGCGGCGTATACTGCGAGTATTACCGTTTCGCCGGCAAACGAGATCAGGTCTACCAGCCCCGACACCTTCACCGTCAGGCCGGTCTCCTCGATCACCTCGCGCGCCGCGGCCTCCTCAACGACCTCGCCACGGTCGACGTATCCTGCAGGAAAGCTCCAGCCTCCCAGCGCGGGCTCGATGGCGCGACGAATCAGCACTATGCCGCCGTCCATAGACACCAGGACTACAACTGCGACCTTCGGGTCCATAAATACGGTAGACCGGCACGAAGCGCAATGCGGCCTCTCCTGCCCTTCGACCACCTTGCTCCCCAGCCGGTCGCCGCAGCCCTGACAATAGTTCACGCCTGGATATTCCAACTTCGATGCACCGCCCGCGAGAATGAGCTTTTCGGTCGCATCGTAACCGGCTTCCGATGTGCTGTCCAGCACCCTGGAGGCAATGGGGCTTGACAACCCAGCGCGCCTGTTTTAGAATACATGTATGGATAGTTTGTTTCGTTCTGTCGGCTTGGGCAGACACCGGCAGGGCTTGCCTGACGAACAGCCCTGGTCCGTCTCACAGACAAGTGAACAGCGATGGCACAAAGTGGCACAAAGTGGCACAGAATGGCACACGAATGGCACACTGAACCAAAGCTAAATGGCACAAAATGGCACAGATTTCAGAAAATTCCACCCGGATCGGCCCGCCGGACCCCTGAACGCAAGTCCCCCACCCTCGACCGATCGCTCAACACGAACACCTACAACACCGAAACCGCTTCGGAGGCAAATGCGACAGCTTGAATACGCCGCGCATAAGCACGTACAATGAACAGGCCCCAACCTGTGGGCCGGTAGCTCAGTCTGGCAGAGCATCGGACTTTTAATCCGTTGGTCGAGGGTTCGAATCCCGCCCGGCTCACTCGCATATGACGCATAACGAAGCCGCTCCGACTTTCG
>JAQBTI010000174.1 GCA_027624995.1 Chloroflexota bacterium | reverse complement strand
CGCAGGGCGTCGGCGACCACCGAGGACTCCGCGACAACGCGGTCCGCCGTCGCGTTCAGGATACCCGCCACGGCCGCCGCGGTCGTCTTGGACTGGGAAAACCCCAGACCGTGGACGTGGACGACGCTGGGCCGCCCCGCAAGTCTGGCGCCCAGTGTCCCGGACAGGCAGGTCTCGTTGTTGGTGTGTACGAGATCGACTGACTTGCCTCGCGCGAATAGTGCCACTTGCACTGCCCCGAGAGCAGACTTAAGACCACCCGCCGCCATCACTGCCGGTCCGCCCTTCCTGCCGATGTTGTGCATCGCGATGAGCCGCTCCACGGGAACGCCCATCTCCTCGAAATGTTCTGTAGCCTCTCCGTGACGCGGCACGACCGCATAGGGAGTGAACTCGTCGCGGTCCAGGGCCCCGAGCAGATTCCTCAAGACGTTGTGAGGACCTCCGGTCCAGTGGAACGGCTCGACGTAAAGGATGCGAGACTTTGGCCCTACCGACATACCGGCTCGATCCACTCAAGAATCCGTCTGGCACGCTCTGCTATTCCATAACGCTGGGTCCGCTCCAGCGCCGCTTGGCCCAGAGTTTCTCTCTTCTTCTTGTCGTCCACCAGCGACTCGATCCCATTTCCAATGGCATCGATGTTCGTAGGGTCGATGAGTATGCCGCAGGACGAATCGAGGATTTCGTGATTGAACGGGAGGTCCGACGAAACGATGGGAAGTCCACATGCCATCGCCTCTATCACGGCGTTCGGCGAGCCCTCGGCAAGGGTCGGGAGCACGAAGATATCGGCCGCGTTGAGCCACTTCGGCATCTGGTCGTGCGGGACGGCGCCGCGGAACAGCACCTGTGGTCCTTTCGGTATCATCGGTCCACTGCCCAAGAAGACCGCTCCGATATCCCCACGGCCTTTGATGGCCTCAAGCACCCTCAACGGACCTTTGCGCTCCTGGAAGTGACCGGCAAAGGCGACGATAGGCCTTTCGAGCGGCAGCCCGAGGCTCCTTCGGCACTCGGCCTGGCCCAGGGGTCGAAACAATTGAGGGTCCACGCCGTTGGGGAATACTTTGATCTTTCCCAAACCAACGTTGTACCGGCCGGTACAAACCTCCATGTTGGACTTGGACACGGCAACAAGACGCGAGCATTGGGAGAGATCGTGTCGGACCCGGTCAAGACCGAAGTGCTTCTCGTATGATTCAAACGACGACTCACCCAACGCCACCACGGAGCCACATCCAATTGCTGAAGCAAGTGTGTGGGCCACCATACCAGATGGATACAGGAAATGGCCGTAGCATATGTCCGGGCGCTCTACGCGTTTCGATGCTCGCTGGACGGCGCGACGAAACGATATCGTTGTTAAACGAAAGGTCGACATCTTGCCGGGCAAGATCTTGTTGGAAAAAGACGTGTAGGGCGGTCGCAGTATCCTGATACCGTCCCGCGTCTCCTCGTCGTACCCCCTTGTTGGACGCGAGCGCCAAAGGCGTGGACCGTTGACAGGTCGCGGAGCAATCACCGTCGGTTTCGCTCCCAGCCTCCTGAGTTCCACCATCATCGTATGGATGTACGGGGCAATCTCCTCAGTGTGACTGGAGGGGTATGTAGCGGCCACCGCGAGCAAAGACGGGCCCGATCCGCTCAAGCTCATTTCGGCCTACTGGGCTGCGCGATGACCAACAGTTCGTGTCCCTTCATCGTCCGCTCCAAGGCGAGGCCAACGGGCCTAAGGACAGGGTAGAGGAAGAACCCCAGAACGGACGGCAAGCCGCCGACTGCCTTTGCCAGCGTCCGCTTGGCCATGCCGGACGCGGCGGCTACCGATTCTGCTGGTCTCCCATCGTCGCCAGGCAGAGTGTTACTCGGAAGCTGCCGGCGAGCACGGACCGCATCGCCCAAGAAACCGAGCGTCGACGAAAACAGGTGGTGCGAATACTCCTTGCTGAACGAATTCACGATATCGAATCCGCCGCGCCGCAGGACATCGGAGAGCGTGTCTTCCACGAAGAACGTCAGGTGATCGTGCTGGACGAAGCCAGGGTATCTCCGGCCGAATATCCGGCTGGTCAAGGAGCCGAGGTTTGGAGTTGCGATGAACACAAGACCGTCTTGCTGCAATAGTGGCCCGAGAGCCTGGACGAATCCTACCGGATCCTCTACGTGCTCTATCAGGTGAAAAAGCGCGATCACGTCGAACTTATGCGGAGGAAAATCGAAGTCCTCGACCCTTCCATGTTCGACGTCTATGCCGTTCTGTCTGTTGAACTCGACGAACATCTTCGAAGAATCGACTCCCTGGACGTCGAATCCGGCCCCTTGAGCCAACGCTAGGAACTCCACCGAGGCACAGCCGACTTCCAGCAGCCGACCGCTCTTCATGTAACCCTGCAAGATTCGGAGTCTGTCAGCAGCCATCTTACGTACTAGCCGAGACCTCGTCCTAGCGATCAGTGTGGACTCGCGGTAGGTAACGTCCTGGAGCGATTGCGTGAGGTCCCGATTCAAATCTGGAATGTACTTGTACGTCAGGCTGCAATCTCCACATCTCAAGATGGAGTATTCGTGTCTGCGTCCCAGCACTGTCCCAGCCACAGAGGAACAGACGGGACACACAGGGCCGTCGCCTTGCGCCGCTGCGATGCCACCCTTCTTCGATTCTTGCGGCACTCTGTTCGGCCTAAAGCTCGGTATCCGGGCCCATGGTTCCATCGACGAACATACGCCACCAGATCTCAAAGCAGAGCAGTGACCAGACTCGTTGCGTGTGATCTCGAGTGCCCTCGACGTGCTCTTTGACCGTCCGGCGCACGACCAGACCATTGAACAGTCCAGATCCTACGGCACGGCTATCGCCTAGCAAGCCTGCAACGAGCGGCGCCCAGTCTGTCCTGAGCCAACTACCAAGGGGAGGGGCGAACCCCGTCTTGGGTCTGTTGTAGACCTGGGCAGGGAGATACTTTCGAGCCAGGTTTCGGAGCAGTCCCTTTTGTCGCCAGCGGGACATCCTCATCGACGGCGGGAGCGCCGCCGCGTATTCAACGAGCTCATGGTCCAGGTAAGGAGAACGGATTTCCAGCGCCACGATGTTGCTGGCGATGTCCATCTTAGTCAAGTAGTCTCCCGGGAGCCTCAGATGCAGGTCCGTGTAGAGGATCTGCTCTACCTCATCTAGCGACTCAACCCTGCTCAGTCTCTCGCCGACTACGTCCTGTGCGTCAATACCGGCCTGTCCTTTCAGCCAGCCAGGGTCATACAGCACAGGCTTCTCACTTGTATTCCACCAGCCAGACATCTCGTACGTCTCGAGCGGAGAACGGACCGAGTACCTGATAAGAGTGGCCAGTCGTCGCGTCAAGGGTAGGTTCCCCGAGACGCGACCGCCGGCAGTATCCAGAAGGCGAGACAAGCCGCCCCTGACCTGAGCTGGAAGCCATCGCTTAAGCTTTCCCGCCAGGTAGGCGGCATAGACATTGTAGTAGCCACAGAAGGACTCGTCGCCGCCGTCACCAGTCAGGGCGACGGTTACTTCCCCGCGGGCGGCCCGAGACATCTGGAATGATGGAAGAACTGAAATGTCGGCGAACGGCTCGCCGGCGTGCCACATGATTAGAGCGAGATCGGATCGGTCCCCGGGCTCCACGACCAGCTCCTGGTGGAGAGTGCCATAACGCTGGGAGACGACCCGTGCCATTTCGCGTTCGTCCTCATCCGCTGGCGATCGATCAAACGCCACGGTGAAGGTCTTGAGTTGCGAGCCAAGGGCTTTCGCAGCCATGGCCGTCACCAGGCCGGAGTCTATGCCCGCGCTCAGGAACGAGCCCAGCGGAACGTCACTCTCCAGGCGACGTGACACCGCTGCGGCCAGCTTCTCCTCGACTTCGACGATCGTGTGCTCGCGCGGCTCGGATGAGTGACCATTCAACCCCACATCCCAATACTGAGAGACCTGAGCACCGTCAGATCCATATCGCAAAACGTGGGCAGGGGGCAGCTTACTGATTCCCCGGATTATGGTCCTGTCGGGCGGGACATATCCGAAGGATAGAAAATAGTCCAGCGAAAGGCGGTCTATGGAGTCCGCCGAGGGCCGCCTGTACGCATAGAGGCCGCGGATCTCTGACGAAAACGCCAGCCGCCCGTTATCTTCAAAATAGTAGAGCGGCTTCACGCCCAGCCGGTCACGCGCAAGCCAGAGGGTCTTGGACCTAGTGTCCCAAATGGCGAACGCAAACATCCCCTTTAGCCGGTGAAGCGTTGCTTCGAGCCCCCACTGCTCGTACCCATGAACGAGTACCTCGTTGTCACTGCCGGACCGAAAGCGGTGGCCGGCGTCCTCTAGCTGTTTGCGGAGCTCGTGATGGTTGTAGATCTCCCCGTTGCAGATGAGCCAGACGGTGTTGTTCTCGTTGGGTATGGGTTGCCTCGCCGCCTCGCTCAGATCGATGATGCTCAGGCGTCGGTGGCCCAGTCCCGCGAACCGGTCAACGTGAGTCCCTGAGTCGTCAGGGCCGCGATGCCTCAGAGTGTTCTGGATATCGGCAAGTCCGGCTTCGTCAACGCCGCGCCCTTTTAGATCAACTATGCCGCAGATACCACACATGAGCTTATGTGTCGGCTCGTGGGCTCATCAGTGGCTCAACACCCGGCGAATCACCGTCTTCGACCCCTGTGGGAGCGTGCCGTGAATCGCGTACAGGTTCTTTTTCAGCCTGCCCAACAGGATCCGTCGGGACATCTTGCCCAGATCTTCGCCCCTTGCCGTTGGCTCGTAACCGAACTCCCGCATTCTAGGCCCCAGCAGGTCTTCAAGGAGAGAGACCTCCTCATACGACAGAAGCTGCTTCCACCTGTCAAACGGACTTGTGCTAATGCCGGAGAACTTCTCGCCAAACACGGAGTTCCCCTCAAACTGCTGGCCTCCTATGCTGGGCGATACCAGCGATTGATCAAAGGAAATACCAAGGAAACGACACACGTTACCCATGCACCAGTGTGGCTCGTGTACCAGGTCTTCGTATCTGAGCGTCAAGACGGGATAGACCCGACCGTTCCGCTCATTACGTTCGACCGACTCGCCCCACTCAAACGCGAAGCGAGGGACACTCATCGAGCCATGTGTCCGTGACCTCCACTTCTTGAGAGAACTGTAGTTTGCCCTGGGATCCCGCACCACGAATATTATCCTCAGGCCCGGATACCAGCGGGCCAACTCCTTTACATGGAACTCGGCCGAAGGCGTTTTTTCCACCCACCATTTCCTCCGCGACTGACCCGCGACGTCTCCGTAGGCCAACACGGCCGAGTCGAGGAAGCTCGATATCATGAAGCCATGAGCTTCCCATCTCGCGTTCAAGGCCCGAAGGTAGTCTTGTTCCGGCACCTGGACCCGTATGGCTTTGTCCATCCCAAATTGCATGCCTTTCAAGGACCGCGAGATAAACCTCCGAAGCCCCATGTCTCGATCCCG
>JAQBTI010000173.1 GCA_027624995.1 Chloroflexota bacterium | reverse complement strand
CACTACCATCAGCCACGAGCCGACCGGCTCGACGTACGGCATGGCCTTTCTCAGTCCGCCGACCATCGCCCCTTTGAAAACCGCCATCCCGATGGTCAAGGCCATGATGACCGTGCCCATGCCCAGTGCGTACAGGACAAATTGTCCAAGAAACGTCCCGATGCTCGATACGGCAAAGGTAGTGCCTACGACTGATAGGAAGATGGGTAGAGTGCAGCTGAGGGATGCCGTCCCATAGCTAAGCCCAAAAAGAAAATAGCCGCGGACGCTAACCCTTCCGGGGTCACCGACTCGTGCCGCCGCACGCGCCGCGAAGGCGGTGTAGAGCTTGCCGCCACCGACGAGCCAAGCTCCGCCAATAGCAAGGATGACTCCGATAGCCAGGCCGAGCCACGGGAGAATATCCGCCACTGCCGAGCGCGCACCAAGGGCGATGACCGAGCCAGCGAGGCCAAAGAGTACGACGAAGCCTGCGGTTACGGCGACGCCGACTACCAGCGCTCTCGTCGCCTGGCGCAGTGGTCCCTCAGCGGATCCATCCTCGTTGTTAGTCCCCAGATAGAGGCCCATGTACGCGGGAAGCATTGCGAAGCCGCACGGGTTTACGGCGGCAACAGCTCCGGCGACGAAAGCGAATCCCAATGGCGCAAGAATACCCAGGTCGCCGAGGAAGGAGCTGGAGCTCCCGGAGAGGGTTTCGACGAAGCCATTTACCCCGTCGACTCCACTCTGGTCTCCGACCAGAAGCGCACCGGCGACGGCGACCGCCAGTGAGGCGACCGCCACCAGGCCCGGAATGGCTAAGCCTCGCAGGACGGCGACCCGTCGCGAAACCGAAGGCAAGCCAATCGACGTCTCCACCGCAACCTCCTCGGTCATCTCCCTCATCAACCGTCATTGGTAAGATGCACTTCCGCAAGAAGGGGTTGCGGGCGCAGGGTCACCAATTGGGATGGCTGACAGGTGGGCGAGCGACGAGGTATGATGAAAACGAACATTCGTACTTCAATGCCGCATATGACAATCGCCAGCCAAGGCTCAGCACACCGTTCAGCGACGACAGGTCCGCTTTCAGAAAAAGCGGTTTCTGCGCTGTGGCAGCGGACGCCTTCCCTGACCGACGGCCTGGTCACCGAGGACGGCAGACGCTTTCGCGTCATCTACGCTGGCAGGCCCAATGCCCGCGCGGGGCCCGATTTCCGCGATGCGCGGTTGGCGACCGAGTCCGGCGCGCAGATCACGGGAGACGTGGAGCTCCACGTCAAGGCGCCCGACTGGTACGGGCACGGGCACCACTCCGACCCCGGTTACAACGGCGTCGTACTCCATGTCGTGCTCCTGCCGAAGGGCCGAACGGACTCCGGCCAGCAGTCGAGAATGAGAGCGCCGATAGCGTCCATCGCGCCAGTTGTGCCGCTGCTGGAGGCGGCAGATAGAGCCTCCCCGTCGCACAGCCTCCAGAGACCGGACGAGGAGGCCATCGCCCAAGCTCTGGACCGTGCCGGATATCAGCGGTTCGTTGCACGCAGCGAGGGGTTGAGGCTGGAATTACAGAGGTCCTCACCCGACGAGGTCGCACACGGCGCGTTGATGGAGGCACTAGGCTACGCGTCCAACCGACGCCCCTTCAGGCTGCTGGCCGCGAGGGTCCCGTTCGGCTTGGCGATACGTCTTCGGGATGAGCCCGAGGCCACCAGACTGCTTGCTCTACAGTCTCTCCTCGTCGGCTCGGCCGGCCTCCTGTCCTACGTGACGCCGTACGGCGAGGCCGAGACTATGCGCCGGCTCTACCGTACGGTACTCCGTAACGTCGGACACCTGGCGGGCAACGAAGCCTGGAGGAGGCGACCCATGCGGGCCTCAGAGTGGCACACGTTCCGCGTGAGACCGGCGAACCATCCGCTCAGGCGCATTATTGGCGCTGCGTACCTTATGGACCGGTACGCACAATCCGGCCTGGCACGCGGCCTCCAGGAAGACGTCCGCCGCCTCAAGGGCAGAGGGCTAAGGGCAAGGATGGAGGTGAGCCCTTTCGTTGGAGCGGGCAGAGCAGGGGACATCGTGGTCAACGCGGTGCTGCCGCTCGTGCACGCGCTGGCTTCTGAGGCAATGGACTGGGAGCTGGTCCGGCGCTCACTCGAGGTCTACGACACGTATCCGAGGCTGGAGGCCAATGAGGTGACTCGGGAAATGGAGCGGCTGCTTGGTCGCACGCGGGACTCCAAAATCGTGACGGGGGCTCGACGGCAGCAGGGGCTAGTCCACCTTTACAGGCATGGGAAACCCGGCGCGGGCAGCCTCTTCGAAGCTACGGGGGATTCCTCCACCTGATTGCGTCGAGGCGCTGGTGGGCTTCTTCGATCTTGTCCGCATGGCGAAAGTCGTCGTAGGCTTCTATCGCTTCTTCGAGGTCTCGGATGGCCTTGTCGTACTCCTCTTGGGCTTCGTAGACGTCGGCCCTTGCCCTGTAGGCGGCGGCGAGCTCGGGCTTGAGCTCTATTGCGCGAGTGAGGTCCTCGAGGGCAGGCGCCAGTAGCTCCTCGTGGAAGTATGCGACCCCTCGGCCGTAGTAGGCCTCGGCGAAGTCGGGAAGCCTGCGGATCACTAGTCCAAACTGCGGAATCGCCTCCTCGTAGAGGGCGGCTCGCAGCAGCTGGACGGCGGAGGTGTAGCTGAAGAGCGCGTTTAGCTCCGGCGTCGCGGTGGGTTCAGGGATGGCCGTTGGTTCCGGCGTTGCGGTGGGCTCAGGAGTCGCGGTAGGCACAGGCGTCGATGTCGGAATCGGCGTGGGAGTCGGGACGGGCTCCGAATCGGAACAGGCAAGAGCGGCCATGCTCAGCAAGAGCAGCAAGGGCGCCAACCGGAGCAGCAAGGCCTTCATTAGTTGCGAATGAAAATCCATATCTCGCGCCTCAAAGGATAGCATAGCGAGTCGCCATAAGTACGCTGACCAACCGGCCGCCGGATTCGGCCGGTGGCGATGTTCACATGCCAGCCCGAATGCAATAGAGTGTTGAGCGTCCGGGCATTCCGGACAAGTATGAGCGCAAAGGAGCGGAAGTGTTACGCAGCCTAGATGGACTGAGTCCCAAGGTGCACCCAACCGCCTTCGTCAGCGAGTTCGCGTATGTAGTGGGCGATGTCGAGATCGGTGAGGGCTCCAGCATTTGGCCCGGCACGGTCGTGCGAGCGGACTCGGGGAAGATAACTATTGGCAAGAACACCTGCGTGCAGGACAACTCCGTCGTCCACGGTGATGATGACGTGGTGATCGGGGACCACGTTGTTATCGGCCATCGGGCGGTCTGCCACGCGAAGACCGTGGGCGACCGCGTGCTGGTGGGCAACGGGGCGACGGTCAACGACGGTGTCGAGATCGGCAAGGACTGCATCCTCGCGTCCGGAACCGTGGTATTGGACCGAGCGGTGATCCCAGAGCGCTCGATCGTGACCGGCATTCCAGGTCGCGTGCGTGGCCAAATCGAGGAGCGCCACGTGGAACTGATCAAGCACTACGGCGACTCGTATATCGAGAAGGCGAAGCGGTACCTCAGGCAGGGCAACCTGGCGACGGAGGCATGAACTAGCCTACATTTCGTCCGGCGCGTCCATGCTCATGAGGTCGAGGCAGCGGGCCAGTGCTATCCTGGCCGCGTCCACCAGCTTGAGTCGGGCCTTGGACAACTCATCATCCTCCGGCAGGCTCGACACCACGCGACACTTTTCATAGAACCAGTGATATGCGGTGGCCAGTTCGACGGCGTAATGGGGGAGGTGGTGGGGCTCGAGGGCTGTTGCCATCTGCACCATCAACTCGGGAAGCAGGAGCATCTTGCGAATCAGCGCCAGCTCGGCTTCGTGTCCGAGTAGCGACAGGTCGCCATCCTCGTAGTCGATGCCCCTCTCGGTGGCCAACCTCAGGATTCCGGCGATGCGCGCGTGGGCGTACTGAACGTAGTAAACCGGGTTCTCGGCGGACTGCTTCTTGGCCAGGTCGATGTCAAACTCCATCTGGCTGTCGGGGGACCGAGACAGAAAGAAGAAACGGCAGGCGTCGACGCCCACCTCCTCCACAAGCTCGCGTAGGGTAACGATGTCGCCGGACCTCTTAGATATCTTAACTACATCTCCACCGCGCTTGAGAGTGACCATCTGATGCACTATCAGCGTCAGCTTCGCCGGAGCGATTCCCATAGCCTGGACGACGGGTTTCATGAGGGCAACGTGTCCCTGGTGATCAGCGCCGAGGACATTTATCACTCTGTCGAAGTTACGCTTGACGAATTTGTCGTAGTGGTAGGCCACATCTGTCGCGAAATAGGTGGGCACCCCAGAGCCCCGAACTAGCACCTTGTCTTGGTCCTCTCCGAGCTTGGTCGAGGCGAACCAGACAGCTCCGTCTCGCTCGGCCACGAAACCCTTGTCCTCGAGCAGTTGCATGGCACTGTCATACTGGCCATCCTGGAAGAGGCTGGCCTCGCTGAACCACTTGTCGAAGTTGATCCGCAGAAGCTTGACATCTTTCTTGATCGCTTCCAGTATTTTTGCCTGCCCAGCCCTGCCCAGTTCGCTGATTGCATCTTCCACCGAGAGGTACAATATGCTGTCGCCGATTTCGCCCCGCACTTCCCTCGCCAGTTCGACCATGTACTCTCCGTGATAGCCATCCTCGGGCACTTGAGCGTCCCTGTCGAAGAGCTGAAGATATCGGGCGTGCAGGCTTCGTTGGAAGTTTTCGATCTGGTTGCCGGCGTCGTTGAAGTAGTACTCCTGCTCGACCTCGTACCCGACAGCCTTGAGGATGTTCGCCAATGAACTGCCGATGACACCCCCCCTTGCATGAGCGACGTGGAGGGGGCCGGTGGGATTGATGCTGACGAACTCGACCTGCACGCGCTGCCCTTCCCCCAATGTGGAGTCGAAGTAGGTCGGACCGTCCTTTCGTATCGACTCGACCTGGGCGGCAAGCCACGAGTCCTTCAGCCAGAAATTCACGAATCCCGGGTGAGCCGGCTCAATGTTTTTCAGAAACTCGGCCCCAACTAAGCGGTCCAAAAGATCTGTGTTCCTGACATACGCGGCGAGAATCTTAGCAATCTCCATAGGCGGCATCTTCATCTGATTTGCCAACTTCAGCGGCAAGGCGGTGGCAAAGTCGCCTAGATCGGGATTCGAGGGGCGATGGATGTCAGGCTCAGGGAGCGCGCGCGGGTCCGCCGGAAGGTCTCCCATTTGCTGGGCAATCTGGGTGGCTTCGGTTACGAGCTGCGCGATACGCTCTTGGATAGTCATGATGGGCGTCATAGGAGGCGTCTCAAAGACTACCAGACGGCAGGGGACGCCTGCCAGGGGTCAGAACAACCTAGCAGCCTGGTGGGTAGCTCTTTCTGGAGACGAGCTCACCGTTGGTGTCGTACAGAGCGGCCTCGTCGGGGGTGCTGTTGCTCCAGACCGCCGAGCCTCTACCGAAGCTGA
>JAQBTI010000172.1 GCA_027624995.1 Chloroflexota bacterium | reverse complement strand
GGCAAGCTCGTCCAGAAGGTTGTTCCGCAGTATCCGGATCAGACCGGCCGTCCCCGCTGTTCCAAGGACCAGCGCAGGTATCCACAAGTGTTTCAGCAGGTCTACGAATTTATCAAAGCTCCACGGCGCCTCGATGTACTCCGCCGAGTACAGGCCACCCACGCTTATACCCAGGTAAGCAAATCCTATCCACAACAACAGCAGCGCGAGCAGGAAGTCCGGGACCGCAAGCCCCAAAAACCCCACGAACGTCGCCGCATAGTCCCCCACGCTGTTATGGTTCACCGCCGAATATATTCCTATAGGGACTGCCAGCACCCAGGTGAACAGGATCGTGCCAAGTGCCAGCAGCACCGTATTCACCAGGCGCTGACCAATCACGTCAGTGATCTTGGACTGGTGCTCTATCGATAGTCCGAAGTCCGCCCGCACCGCACGCCAGGCCCACTTCGAGTACTGAATGAACAACGGCCGGTCCAGGCCCAAATCGCGGCGAACTTGCTGCTCAAGCGCCAGAGTGGCTGGCGTTACGCCTATGTTTGCATTCGGCCCGCCGATGAGATTCTGGACATATATAGTGGCATAGTCCCCCGGCGGAAGATCGATAACAAGAAACGCAATAATGGAAATTACAAAAGTGGTCATGATCGCCAGGGTTATCCGACGGACCAAGAAAGCGATCATTGCTCCCCTGCATCCATAACGCGCATTATCGCGGTCCTCGACATCAGTCCAATCTGATCCGAGGGTCGAAGATGACCAGCAGGATGTCCGATATCAACGTCCCGATCACCGTCAGCACACCCAGCATCAACACGATTGCCGCGGCGAGGAATAGGTCTTGGTTTGTTAGCGACCTCAGCAGAACCGGCCCCAACGTCGGAAGGCTCAGCACCACCGATACGATCACACTGCCCGACAGAAGGAACGGCAGCAGGTATCCAATGGTGCTTATGAAAGGGTTCAACGCCATTCGCACAGGGTACTTTAGCACCAGCTTCCACTCCGGTAGCCCCCTGGCACGCGCTGCAACGACGTAAGGTTTGGCAAGCTCGTCCAGAAGGTTGTTCCGCAGTATCCGGATCAGACCGGCCGTCCCGGCCGTGCCCAGCACAATAGCGGGTATCCAGAGGTGCTTCAGAAGATCGACCGCCCGCCCAAAGCTCCATGCCGCATCGAGATACTCCGGTGAGTAGAGACCGCCGACGCTCAAGTCGAAGTATGCGAACCCTATCCACATCAGCCCCAGCGCCAGCAGAAAGTCCGGAACGGCCAGCCCCAGGAATCCCAAAAACGTCACCGCATAGTCCCCCGCCGTGTTGTGCTTCACCGCCGAATATATCCCTATGGGGACTGCCAGGACCCAGGTGAACAGGATCGTGCCAAGGGCCAACAGTACCGTGTTTACCAGCCGCTGGCCAACTATCTCCGTGATCTTGCGGCCGTGCTCTATCGATATCCCGAAGTCCAGATGCACCACCCGCCAGGCCCACTTAGAGTATTGGATGAACACAGGCCGGTCCAAACCTAGATCGCGTCTTATCTGATCCTCCGTCGCCTGATCGCCCAATGCGCTGGCGGTGTTGAAGAAGGACCCCCCAAGCAGATTCTCGACATACGTCGTCGCATAATCGCCCGGGGGAAGTTGGATGGCTAGAAACGCGACAATAGAGATAACGAAAGTCGTCAGGCCTGCAAGTAGGGTCCGCCGTACCAAGAAGGCGATCACAGTCCCCTCCTTTAGCCTTCCACTTTGATTAGAGGTCCAGAGGGCATCACCAGGTCGTTATGCCGGCTACCCTTTCAGGCGGCTGTCATGTCGTACCCACACGACTTCCGGGCCTGTTTCAGGTTGGTGGTACCTACTAGCTAAGTAGACTCTCCATCGACTTGAACTATGCCGGTCAACTCGAGATCCTGAACTCTGTGACAGCTGGCAAAGTGGCCCGGAGAGACCTCGCTCAGCACCGGCGTCTCTGTCCGGCAAACATCCTGAGCGTACGGGCATCGCGGATGGAAGTAGCATCCCGAGGGAGGGTTGGCCGGATTGGCAACCTCGCCTTCGAGGAGCTTTCGGTCTTTTCGGTGGAGCCGAGGGTCCGCGACGGGCACGGCCGCGAGCAGCGCCTCTGAATAGGGGTGTCTCGGTTTGGTGAACAGCTCTGCCGTGTCAGCCAGTTCGACTATTTTACCCACGTACATGACGGCAACACGGTCGCTTATCTGCTTGACGACGCTAAGGTCATGGGCGACGAACAGATAAGTGAGCTCGAACTCTTCTTGAAGGTCCATCAGGAGGTTGATGACCTGGGCTTGTACGGACACGTCGAGTGCGGATACGGGTTCATCCGCCACTACCAGGCGCGGGTGAAGGGCCAGCGCCCTGGCGATTCCTATGCGTTGGCGCTCGCCCCCGCTGAAGGCATGCGGATAACGCTGCATATATTCAGGCCTGAGACCCACGAGCCTGAGGAGTTCCGCCACTCGCTCTTGTCGTTCGTCGCGGTTGGTCATGCCGTGGACAAGCAATGGCTCACCGACTATGTCCAATAGTGACATGCGCGAGTTGAGCGACGAGAACGGGTCCTGGAAGATCATCTGCATCTCACGGCGCAGAGGCCTCATTTCCCGGTTCGGCAACGTCGCGACATTGACCTCGTGGCCATCGGCTGTCCTGAACATTATCTCACCGCTGGTAGGATCGACCGCCCGAAGGATGCACCGAGACGTAGTGGTCTTCCCGCAGCCACTTTCGCCGACCAGCCCGAGTGTCTCGCCCTGTTTGAGATTGAAGCTCACGTCATCGACGGCCTTGACCGCTCCCACCGTTCGCTTGAGAAGACCTCGCTTTATCGGGAAGTGCTTGGTCAGGTTTCTTACTTCGAGGATGGTCCCGTCCATCGCCGGGATAGAATCAATCATGGGACGATACCTCTTCGACTCCGGACGGACTGTGATGCAGGAAGCAACTGACTTTCTGCTGACCCCCACCCAGCGCCAGGTACTGGGGTACGTTCACATCGCAGGTGCCCGGGATGAAGGAAGGGCACCGAGGACGGAAAGTACATCCTGAGGGCCGGTTGAACGGATGAGGGATCGATCCGGCGATTGACGGTAACCTCTCGCGACCTGAAGCCAGGACGCTCGGAATCGACTCCAGTAGTCCTCGACTATAAGGGTGCTTCGCCTGATGAAAGATGTCGTCCACGGGGCCTGACTCGACCGCACGGCCCAGGTACATGACGACGACCTCGTCAGCCATCTCTGCTATCACGCCCAGATTATGGGTGATGAGCATGATGGCCATATTATTTTTTTCCTGCAGGCCGCGCAGCAGGTCGAGAATCTGGGCCTGGGTCGTTACGTCGAGGGCCGTAGTAGGCTCATCCGCAATCAACAGCTTGGGCCCACACGAGATCGCCATTGCAATCATCGCGCGCTGCCGAAGGCCGCCGCTGAGCTGGTAAGAGTACTCATCGAACCGTTGAGGGGGATTAGGAATTCCGACCATGTTCATGAGTTCCATCGACCACTCTTTTGCCTCGGCAGCCGTCTTGTCCTGATGAAGGGTTATCGCCTCGGACATCTGGTTGCCTATCGTGTGGATCGGGCTGAACGACGTCATCGGCTCCTGGAAAACCAGTGCGATATCGCCGCCACGAATGGCCCGCATCTCGGGTCCGTTGGGCTCCTGTGCCGTGAGGTCCACCGGCCTTGAACCGCTGCCCTTCTCCGGATCGTTCCAGAGAATCTCGCCTCCGACTATCTGCCCGGGCTTATCCAGTATCCGTAAGATCGCCCGACCAATGGTGCTTTTCCCACAGCCGCTCTCGCCGACAACTCCAAGGGTCTGACCCGGCTGTATGTCCAGGCTAACGCCGTCAAGGGCCTTGACTACCCCCTCATCGGTCGGGTAGTGGACCATTAGGTCCCTCACGGACAGAACCGATGAACTCTCAGTCTCAGTCATGCAGGACTCCCTGTCTATCCGTATGGGTCCGCGGCGTCTCGCAGTCCGTCCCCAACGAAGTTAAATGCCAGCACAGCAACTATCACCGGTACCGCTATGAGCATGAGCCACGGGTACAGAGCTACAGTCTGCACATTCTGGGCAGACTTGAGTAGAACGCCCCAGCTAATTGCCGGCGGTACCAAACCCAGTCCGAGGAAACTTAGGGCCGTTTCGCTGATGATCATGAAAGGGATCGCCAGTGTCGCGGCCGCAATGAGGTGACTGGCAAAGTTCGGCACCATGTGCCGGAAAATGATCCTGCGTCGCTCGCACCAGCAAGTTTCGCCGCCATAATGAAGTCATCTTCTCGCATGGCGAGGAACCTTCCTCTGATCACCCTGGCCAACTCCGTCCACGCATAGAGCGAGAGAATGACCGTGATGGCCAAATAGATCTTATTGATACTCCAATCTCTTGGCAGCGACGCTGCCAGCGCCAGCCAGAGAGGAATCGTAGGGATGGAGCGAAGAATCTCAATCAGCCGCTGGACTACCGTGTCGATAATCCCGCCGTAGAAGCCGGACAGACCGCCCAGAGTCACGCCGAGGACGATGCTGAGGCTGACTCCAACAAGACCTATCGTCAATGAAATCCTGGTCCCATGGAATATTCTGGTGAGTAGGTCTCGGCCGAACTCGTCTCCGCCCAGGATAAACGGAGCCCTTGGGCCATCATCGGTCTCAACGACGATCAGGTGGCGATCGGTCTTGATTAGCTTCAAGAACTTGTACTCGTAACCGTGGCCAAAGAAACTGACCGGGAGCTTAACTTCCTTATTGACGTCGTATGTCTTCCTGAAAGTCGCCAGATCGAGCTTGCTCGTGATCTCGTAGACGTAAGGGTTGATCCATCCTCCGTCGAACCAGTGAATCCCCTGCGGAGGCACGTAATTGAAATGCTCATCCGAGTGTGTCGGTATGTCACTGGAGAGGAAATCGGCGAATATCGCCGTTAAGTAGAAGAGTGCAATGACGACCACCGAGGCCATTGCCATCTTGTGCCTGCGGAACCGCCACCACATGAGGGTCCACGGGCCCGCGATACTCAGTTTCTCCTCTTCGACGGCGGCGATACCCGATATCGCCTGTTCCTGTGCCATCACTAGCCCTCCAATTTTATCCGGGGGTCGAAAAAGACCAGCATGATGTCAGAGATCAGTGTTCCAATCACCGTCAAAATGCCCAACAGCAACACTATCGGCCAGGAAAAGGTCCTCTGCCAGAAGTGCCTTGAGCAATGTCGGCCCCAGAGTCGGAAGGCTCAGGACCACCGAGACGATTACACTACCAGATAGCAGGAACGGCAACAAGTATCCGATCGTGCTAATGAATGGGTTCAACGCCATTCGGACCGGGTACTTCAGCACGAGCTTCCACTCAGGAAGACCCCTGGCCCGGGCCGCCACGACATACGGTTTGGCGAGCTCGTCCAACAGGTTGTTCCTGAGAATTCTTATCAGACCTGCCGTCCCC
>JAQBTI010000171.1 GCA_027624995.1 Chloroflexota bacterium | reverse complement strand
TCGACGGGAGCTACCACGAGGTGGACTCGTCCGGGATGGCCTTCCAGATCGCCGGATCGATGGCGGCCAAATCCGCCGTCATCAGGGCGGGGGCGATCCTATTAGAGCCTGTTATGCGCCTGGAGGTTGTTACTCCGGGCGAGTTTTTGGGTGACGTGCTCGGGGACCTTGGTCGCCGACGCGCGAATATTAAGAACATAGAGGGCCAGCGGGACATCCAGTCCGTTCGTGCTCTCATCCCCCTGGGCGAAAGCTTTGGGTACGCCGATTCCTTGCGAGGACTTTCGCAGGGCAGGGCGAATTACACGATTGAGTTCGATAAGTACGAGGTAGCGCCGGAGTCAGCACTGGCGGCGTAACCCGAGCAAGATTCGCCGTTACCCTTTCCAAGTGAGGGAGAGGGGATTGTTGACGCAGGAAGAAGAGTGAAGTGGTAGCTGGACAGCAAAAAATAAGAATTATACTCAAGGCATTCGAGCACCGGATCCTGGACGCATCGGCCGGCCAGATAGTGGAGGCGGCTGAGCGGACGGGCGCACGAGTGACCGGGCCTGTGCCGCTGCCGACCACGATCAAGCGCTTCTGCGTGATCCGGTCGCCGCACATCGACAAGGACTCCAGGGAACACTTCGAGATCAGGACGCACAATCGCCTGATTGATATCCTCGAGCCGACGTCGAAGACGATCGATTCTCTGACGCGCCTGATCGTACCGGCGGGCGTCGATATCTCCATCAAACTGTAGAAGCCGATACACGATGTCAGTACACAGCATTCTCGGAAAAAAGATAGGGACCACAGAGGTTTTCGGCGAAGACGGCCGAGCCGACTGTGTCACGGCTATCCGGGTCGGACCCTGCACGGTAACTCAGATCAAGACCAAGGAGTCTGACGGTTACGACAGCGTCCAGCTCGGCTTCGAGCCAATAAAACGGTTGAACAAGCCACGGACCGGCCACTTGAAGGCGTCGGGCGGCCTGTTCAGGTACCTGCGTGAAGTCAAGGCAGATGCTCCGGGAGAGCTAGAGGTCGGCCAAGAGCTCGACGTGAGCTTGTTCGAGCCAGGCGAGAAGGTGAACGCGACGAGCCTGTCCAAGGGCCGAGGCTTTGCCGGCGTAGTGAAGAGGCACAACTTTAAGGGCGGCCCCAAGACACACGGCCAGTCGGACCGTCACCGCGCCCCCGGGTCCATTGGCGCGGGCAGCTACCCCGGCAGGGTGATAAAGGGCCACAAGATGGCGGGTCATATGGGCAATGCCAGAGTAACCGTTCGTAATCTGGACGTCGTACTAGCAGACCCGGAACGCAATCTGCTCTTTGTAAGGGGCGGAGTCCCAGGGGCGACCAACTCGCTGGTCATAGTCACCAAGTCGGCTCGATAGGCAGACACGTGAAGCTGAAGATTCGAAATACTCAAGGCAAGGTTACGGGTGATGTCGAAGTCAGAGACGATGTCTTTGGCGCCCCTATGAATGCGGCCCTGGTACACCAGGTCATGGTCGGTCAACTGGCCAACGCCAGGCAGGGGACGGTCGGAACCAAGAGTCGAGGCGCGGTGTCCGGCGGTGGACGGAAGCCGTTTTCGCAGAAAGGCACGGGACGGGCCCGGCAGGGAACCATACGGGCCCCCCATATGCGAGGCGGCGGTGTGGTCTTCGGCCCGAGTCCCAGGAGCTTCCGCCAAAGCACGCCCAAGCGTATGAGGCGAGCGGCGATGCTTGGTGTCCTGTCGGACAAGGTACGCGAAGGTCAGATGATTATCATTGAGGATCTGTTGCTGGAAAACGGCAAGACGAAAGAGATGCTCCAGGTTCTCGAGGCGCTGCGGAGCGTATCTCCGGTCCTGTTGGTTGCAGACGGCGTCGAGGCGTCTGTGCTACGGGCATCGAGGAACATCCCCAGACTCAAGAAGCTGCCCGTGTCTCTTCTGAGCGTCGTTGATCTGTTGAACGTCAAAACTCTTGTGATCACACTGGAGGCCGTACGCAGGGCCGAAGAGCTCTGGGGCGGGCCGCTCAGGCGCAAGCCCGTGGCGCCGGCCGAGGCGGTGGCGAGCTAGGCATGCATACACTGAGCATCCTAAGGCGGCCGGTGATTACGGAGAAGACCACGCTGCTCCAAGAGAGCGGCAAGTACGTCTTCGAGGTCGCCGACCAGGCCAACAAGTACCAGATCAAGGCGGCCGTTGAGGAAGCCTTCGAAGTAAAGGTCCGAGGCGTGAACGTAATGAAGGTCAGAGGAAAACGCAAGCGCTTCGGTCCGCGGGAGTCGGTCAAGCGGTCCTGGAAGAAGGCCGTTGTGACCCTGGCCCCGGGCGAGACGATAACGATTTTCGAGGGCGTCTAGATGCCGCTTAAGACACGAAAGCCACTAACTCCCGGACAACGAGGCAAGGTCACTCAGACCAACGACGACATCACGTCGGTCAAGCCCAGGAAGTCGCTTGTGTCTGGTCTGAAGCGTAGGGCCGGAAGGGACTCGAGTGGCACAATCTCGGTCAGACACCGTGGAGGCGGCCACAAGCGCAGGCTCCGCCAGATCGACTTCAAGCGGGACAAGGTAGGCGTTCCGGGAGAGGTGAGCTCTATCGAGTATGACCCGAACCGTTCGGCGCGCATCGCGCTGATCAAGTATCGGGATGGGGACTGGCGGTACATCATCGCTCCGCAGGGACTGAATGTCGGCGACGAGATTCAGGCGGGCGAAGGAGCGGGCATCCGGACCGGCAACGCGTTGCCGCTGAGGGTGATTCCTTCCGGAACTCTTGTGCATAACGTGGAGCTCAAGCTTGGGAGGGGCGGGCAGATCGTCAGGAGCGCCGGTAACGGTGCTCAGGTCCTTGCCAGCGAAGGCAAGTACACACTGCTGAGGCTGCCCTCGGGAGAGGTCAGGTACGTTCTGAGCGAGTGCACGGCCACGATAGGCCAGGTGAGCGCTCCAGACCACAAGAACATCAAACTCGGAAAGGCCGGAGCTAACCGGCATCGCGGGTGGCGGCCGTCGGTCCGCGGCCTAGCAATGGCGCCGTCCGACCATCCGCACGGCGGCGGAGAAGGCCGGTCTCCAATAGGAATGCCGGGTCCGAAGACGCCGTGGGGCAAGCCGACGCTGGGCTACCGTACCCGGAACAAGAAGAAGGCAAGCAGCCGCTTTATCGTGAGGCGGCGGGGCGAGAGGTAGACAGTGTCTCGATCAATAAAGAAGGGACCTTATGTCCACGAAAAGCTGGCCAAGAAAGTCGATGTGGCCAGGCGCAGTGGAAGCAAGGTAATCATTCAGACCTGGTCCAGGGCCTCGATGATAATGCCTGATATGCTGGGTCTGACGATCGCCGTTCATGACGGCCGGCGACACGTACCGCTGTATATCACGGAGAACATGGTTGGGCACCGACTCGGAGAGTTCGCGCCAACGAGGACCTTTAGGGGGCACTCGACGAAGTCGGAACGAACTACGAGCGTCGGGTAAAGGGAGGATCGACCGTTGCCCGTCAAAGCGACCGTGGAAAACACGGGAATCTCATTCAAGAAGATGAAGTCGACCCTCGATCTGGTCAGGGGCAAGAAGCTGGAAGAGGCGCTCCGGATCCTTCGGTTCATGCCGTCTCCAACCGCGAGGCGACTGGAGCGACTGATGCGGTCGGCCGCGGCGAATGCCGAGAACGAATTGCTGGTCCAGCGGTCGGACCTAAAGGTCGTGGAAGTGTACGCCGGCGAGGCAGTGCGTACCAAGCGTTTCCGAGCGAGGGCCAGGGGGCGTGCCGGCAAGATCATCCGACGGAACACTCATTTGACCGTATTGCTGGACGAACAGGAGCAATAGATTGGGCCAGAAGACACACCCTGTAGGGTTCCGGTTGGGGATCGTCAAAGGCTGGCAGGCGAACTGGTTCGCTTCTAAGCAGAGCGACTACAGGGGCATGGTCTTGGAGGACCTGGCGATCAGGCAGACTATCCTCACGGGATATCAGGATGCCGGAATATCGAGGGTGGAGATCGAGCGGAACAGCAGAGACCTCGTGATAACGATTCACACCGGCAGGCCGGGCATCGTGATTGGTCGGGGAGGGACGCGCGTAGAAGAGCTTCGGAAACAGCTAGAAGAGATGACAAAACGACTGGCGCGCCTCAACGTCCAGGAGATACGGCAGCCGGAGATGGATGCCTTTCTCGTAGACCGCAGCGTCGCCGATCAGTTGGAGCGCAGGATTGCGTTTCGCCGGGCGATGCGGCAGGCGGTGAGCCGGACGATGCAGGCGGGTGCGCTGGGCGTCAAGATAGTCGCCTCGGGCAGACTCGGGGGCTCAGAGATAGCACGCACGGAGAAAGCGAGAGAAGGCCGGGTCCCGCTCCACACAATACGATCGGACATCGATTACGGTCTGACAGCGGCGGCGACGGAGTTTGGTAGAATCGGCGTCAAGGCCTGGATTTACAAGGGCGATATTTTCGAAACGGTGTCTCGTGAACCGGAAATCGAGGACATGCTTCCGATCGAAGTGACCCTGAAAGCAGATGATCTAGAGGAAGAGTCGAGAGCAAATGCTGCAACCGAAAAGGGTGAAGTACAGGCTCCATCATAGGGGGCGAATGAAAGGTATTGCGGTCGCCGGGAGCACTATTAACCTGGGAGAGTATGCGCTCAAGGCGACAGAGTGTGCCTGGCTGACCTCCCGGCAGATAGAGGCGGCTCGGGTTGCAATGACACGGTACGCAAAACGCGGTGGCAGGATCTGGATACGAGTGTTTCCAGATAAGTCGGTCACCGCCAGGGCCGCGGAGACCAGGATGGGCAACGGGAAGAGCGCCGTGGACCACTGGGTCGCGGTTGTGAAACCCGGCAAAATCCTGTTTGAGATGGCCGGCGTGACTGAAGACGTTGCACGAGAGGCGATGAGGCTGGCCGCCTCCAAGCTCCCCATGGGCACCCGGATCGTGACCAGGCCGGGGCACCAGTCGGCCGAAAGCGAATAGGCGAGGGCCAAAATGGAAATCGACGACATCAGGGCATTGACCGACGAAGAGCTTATCAAGGAGCTCGACGCCACTCAGAGGGAGTTGATGAATCTCCGCTTCAGGGTGGCAACCATGCAACTGGCTAATGTGAACGAGATCAAGAAAGCGAAGACCCGGATTGCGAGGATCAACACCATCGCCCGGGAAAGAGAGTTGGCAAGAGCCGTATCATGAGTTTTGAAAGGCGAAATGTCCGGGTCGGGCGAGTCGTAAGCGACTCTATGGACAAGACAGTGGTTGTGTCCGTGGAGTGGAAGCGCCCTCACAGGCTTTACAAGAAGCCCGTCCGGAAGCGCTCACGCATGAAGGCCCACGACGGCGACAATAGCTGCCGCATGGGTGACGTAGTGCAGATCGTGGAGAGCCGTCCGCGTTCAAAGACGAAGCGGTGGCAGGTCAAAGAAATACTTTCCCGAATCGAGATCGCTGAGACTCAGCCGGAAGACATAACGGTGGCGGAGGACGTGCTCAAGGCGCCGGTCA
>JAQBTI010000170.1 GCA_027624995.1 Chloroflexota bacterium | reverse complement strand
ACCTGCCTATGCAGCCGAGGTCGCCGGTCTGATCGAAATGCAGACGGTCTGTCGCTCGGGGCCCGTCGACCCAACTCCCTACCAGGACCGTCCGGCCCAGATAGAGCGTGGACCATCAGTTCCGACAGGCGGAAACACAACAACACTTGTCACCGCCGACCGCCACGGCAACGTCGTAAACCTGCTAACCAGCCTCGGCAACGCCTTCGGCTCCAAGGTCGTCGTCCCGGGCACCGGCATCGTTCTGAACGATCACATGTGCAACTTTGACCCTGTCCCTGGACGTGTGCTCTCGCTGGGTCCGACCCGACGACCGCCGCCAGGCGGCCACGTACCCATCTTCTTCCGAGACGGAATGCCCGTCCTAGCCGCCGACGCACCCGGGGCTAGGCGGAGCATGAGCGGCGTGCTCCACGTCCTGGTGAACTGCATAGACTTCGGCATGGGCGTCCAGGCCGCCACCGAGGCGCCGAGGGTATGGGCGGAAGCCCTATACGACGAGTCTTTCGTCGACTTCCGGGTACCCGAGTCGGTCCGACGAGGCCTCGAAAGGAAGGGACACACAATCGTCGCCATGGACCCGGTCACCAGCGGAGGCTTCGGACGCCCGACGGCCTTGAGTATCGACCCGTCCGGTCTGCTTCACGCGGGTGCCGACCCCATGTACGGCACCGGCGTCGCCGGGT
The DNA here is from genome assembly GCA_027624995.1 of Chloroflexota bacterium. Classification (GTDB taxonomy): domain Bacteria; phylum Chloroflexota; class Dehalococcoidia; order Lucifugimonadales; family CATQGZ01; genus CATQGZ01. Next base: position 4,818 of record JAQBTI010000170.1, on the reverse strand, counting down.
TCTGAGTGTGGCCGAGTTCACCGCCGAGAATGGGATCATTGCCGCAGGCCACCGCCTTGAGGCCGAGGCAGGCCTTCAGATGCTCCGCTCTGGTGGCAATGCCATCGATGCAGCGGTCGCGGCAGCCTTTGCCGCAGACCTCGCCGAGCCTGCCATGTGCGGACTCGGCGGCCACGGCGTCATGTCCATCTTCATGGCGGACACGGGCAAGACGACCGTGGTCGACTTCTACGATGTAGCCCCATCGGGCGCAACCCCTGACATGTACGAGCTTGCTCCGCGTGCCGGTGAAGGCTCTCTCGCAGCACTCGGCTATCCCGCGGTAGAGGACGACGCCCAGCAACTGGGCCACACGTCCGTCATGGTCCCCGGCCAGGCGGCTGGACTCTGCGCAGCGCATGAGCGCTTCGGCTCGCTGCCCTTGGACCAGGTGCTGGCCCCCGCCATCTCGCTGGCCGAAGACGGCGTGCCAGTCGACCCGTCGATGGCTCGCTACATCGCGGAGGCTGCGGATGACATTCGGCGCTATCCGGAGACGGCTAACATCTTCTTGAATATCGCTCCGGGCGCCCCGGTCGTACGCACAGACCTCGCCAAGACGCTGAGACTAATCGCACGGGATGGGGCCGATGCCTTCTACAAAGGCGAGGTGGCCGAGGCAATCGCCGCCAACATGGAAGCCAACGGCGGTATCCTCACATTAGACGACCTAGCCGCCTACGAGCCATTTATCTACGAGCCTGAGGCGTACACTTACCGAGGGTATGAGTACGTTACCGGTGGCAACGTGACACTCTCGGAAGCGCTGAACATTCTGGAAAACTTCGATCTGGCGGCGACTGGAGCCGGAGGGGTGCGTTCAACTCACCTGATGATCGAGGCTATGCGGCTGGCCTGGGCCGACACCCTGATGCACGTTGGCGACCCGCGAGGCAATAACTCGCCGTGGACGGGCCTCACCTCCAAAGAGTACGCCCGGCGACGCGCACGAGAGATCGACCCAACGCTGGCGGCCCGCACGGTCAGCCCCGACGACCCCTGGAACTTCGAGGGCAGACTCCGACCTTCGTCACGCCCGTGGCCCGTCGACAGCGCCCATCGAATGAGCGGCAACACCACCAAGGTGATCACGATGGACGCCGAAGGCAACGCCGTCTCGCTCATAACCAGCCTGGGGACCCCATTTGCTTCAAAAGTCGTAGTGCCAGGCACGGGCGTGCTGTTGAACAACAGCATGCACAGGCTAGACCCGAGGCCCGGCTACTTGAACTCGGTTGCCCCGGGCAAGGGGATGCAGCGCCTCACCGCCGCCGTAATGGTATTTCGGGACGAACGACCTCTCGCGGCGCTGGCCGGCTCCCTCAGCATCTTCATGGGCGGGATGGGAATTCACCCCCTGGTCAACCTCGTGGACTTCGAAATGGGGATTCAGGAGGCGATAGAGGTCTACAGGTTCCATCCCACCGGTGACGCAGTCTGGATCGACGAGCGAGTCCCGCCCCAGGTACAGCGAGGTCTTGCCGAAATGGGCCACGATCTGCTGCCGCGACGGCAGTCCTTTGGCGACACCCACTTTGGAAACCACGTCGGGATCACAGTCGACGCCGACGCCAGCCGCATCTACGGTGCCGGCGACCCGTTCCACGCCAACGCCGTAATGGGCTACTAACCACACCGCTTAAAGGCTGGTCTGCCAGAGGAAAAGGAGAGGGGTCGGACTCCGTCAGATGGAGCCCGACCCCTCTTATCGACAAGAAACTCAAGTGCTAGCCCCGGCTACCCGAGGTGGCGCACCGGCATCGGCCCGGGCGGCGGCTGAGTCACGTCCATACCGTGTATATCGTTTAGCTTACCCTTGAACCAGACATCGAACGAGTCCTGCGACGGGCCCAGCTTCGGCATCAAGTCGTCGCTGCCGGGACCCTCGTGTATGGCTATCACCACCGGACCGGCGGGCGTCTCGGCCAGCCAAGCTTCATGCTTGATCAGGCCATAACGACTGTTGAAGCTCGCGAATTCCCGCTGCCGAGAGCCATTCAACTCACCGATCCACTGCTTCCACACGTCAAGCTTTCCTTCCACGATAGGCACCAGAATTACTCCCATGTAAGCCTCCATTCGCTGATTGATGTAGGCCTCGCACTATAATCGCTGTCCGTGGAAAGTCAAGTTCCAGACCTCGACAAAAGCGAACGGCTGTGCTACTCTTAAGGTCGTCCATAGACTAGCACGGCTGGCCGTCCCTAGCGGCGCATCAAGAGTCTCCACCTGGCGCTGGACGTGTCTCAGAGTCCGGCCAGTCCCAAAGCTAGGCGAGACAAAACGAGGCAAAATGAGACAGTTTCACAGAAATTTCCGCCGCCTCCAACGTGGGACTAACTCTCGGCGCTGGGCGGGCCAAGCGAGTCATTCGGTTGTCATGGCTTCGCCGGGATCCACTATGGTTCGACAAGCTCGCCACGTGCGGAGGCCCCTCTATCCGTTCGTCCTGAGCCCGTCGAAGGACCTCCCCGACGACTATCGAAAGACCCTAGGGCCGGGTGGGTAAATAACACCGCGGCAGGCTGCCGCTGATATAATCCCGCACAGACCAATATTAGCCCACCATCGAGGTGTCCTTGTCCACGAACAGTCGTTCTCTAGACCTTGAAAAACTGGTGTCCCTCTGCAAACGCAGGGGCTTCATCTTTCAAAGCAGCGAGATATACGGCGGACTAGCCAGCACCTGGGACTACGGCCCCCTCGGCGCCGAGCTTAAACGCAACGTCAAGGAGTCCTGGTGGCGGACCATGGTCCTGGGCCGCGATGACATGGTCGGCCTGGACTCCGCCATCATGATGCACCCTGACGTCTGGCGCGCCAGCGGCCACGTCGACAACTTCACTGACCCCCTGGTCGAGTGCACCGTCTGCCACAAGAGATGGAGAGAAGACCAGCTCGAAGGCGAGAATGGGGCGGAGCCCGTATGCCCCGACTGCGATGGAAAGCTTGGCGCTTCTCGCATGTTCAACCTCATGTTCAAGACCTTCATGGGCCCGGTCGAGGAGGAGGCCAACGTCGTATACCTCCGCCCCGAGACCGCCCAGGGCATCTTCGTCAATTTTTCGAACGTGGTCACCACGACACGGCGCAGACCGCCCTTTGGCATCGCCCAGATCGGAAAGGCCTTCAGGAACGAGATCACCACCGGCAACTTCATCTACCGCACCCGCGAATTCGAGATGATGGAGATCGAGTTCTTCGTGCCGCCCGGCGAGGACGAGGAGTGGCACCAACGCTGGGTGGACGAGTCGCTCAGATGGTATACGGACCTTGGCGTAGCCCAGGAGCGGCTACGAGTCCGCGCCCACGACTCCGACGAGCTGGCCCACTACTCCAAGGCGACCTCCGACATCGAGTACCAGTTCCCCTGGGGCTGGGGCGAGATCCAGGGAACAGCCAACCGGACCGACTTCGACCTCAAGGCCCACACGGAGAATAGTCACGAGTCGCTGTCGTACTTCGACGAAGAGTCCAGCGAGCACATCGTCCCCTACGTCATCGAACCATCCTTCGGCGTCGACCGGGCCATCATGACCTTCCTCGCGGACGCCTACACCGAGGAAGAGGCGCCGGCCGCCTCCGGCAAGATGGAGAAACGAGTGCTGCTGAAGCTGCATCCGGCGCTCGCGCCCGTCAAGGTGGCCGTGCTCCCCCTCAGCCGCAACGAGAAGCTGGTGCCGCTGGCCCAAGAGGTCCACGACGCCATTCGGTCATCCGGCGCGGTCGGCGGCCTCGTCCAGTACGACGACGCTCAGAGCATCGGCCGGCGCTACCGCCGCCAGGACGAGATCGGCACGCCCCTCTGCGTCACCGTCGACTTCGACTCCCTCGACGACAAAGCTGTCACCATCCGTCAGCGCGACTCCATGGCCCAGGAGCGCGTGCCCATCTCCGGGCTGGTTGACCAAGTGCGAAAGCTACTCATCTGACGATCCGCGACCTCTGCGGCGACACCCTGCGTTCGGAGTCCACCCGTCCGCGACATCGAGCGCCTGCTGGAAGACGAGCCACAGGACACGGCTCCGCTCCATCGATACCGCGAGAAGGCAGTGAGTTGAGCCATCGGGCTTCCCACCCCAGTCACAATTCTCCGCCAAGTATAGCAGCCACCGGTCCGCTCCCAATGACACGTCAGACCGGCCTGTTGTAACATCCTCCTTGAGCACCATACATGCGCATTCTCCACCTGGCAGACGTACATATCGGGGTCGAAAACTACGGCCGGGTCGACCCCGAAACGGGCCTGTCTACAAGACTCAAGGACTTCCTGCAGACCTTCGATGAGGCGGTCGACTACGCTATCGACAACAGCGTGGACCTGGTCCTCTTCTGCGGCGACGCATACAAGAGCAGGGACCCCAGCCAGACCCACCAGCGAGAGTTCGCCAGGCGCGTCGCCAGGCTCGCGTCCGAGGGAATCGCAGTCTTTCTACTAGTCGGCAACCACGACACGCCCCACGTCATCGGCAAGGCGACGGCTCTGGAGATATTCAAGACCCTTGATGTGACCAACGTCACCATCGGCGACACCGTCCGGACCTACCGCCTCGAAACGCGGTCCGGCCCACTCCAAGTGTTGGCGGTCCCGTGGGTGCGGCGCAGCAGCTTCCTTGCCGGAGACGAGACCCGAGGCATGAACCCGGACCAGGTGAACGAGGCGATACAGGAGCGGCTGGCCCGGGCGGTCCGGTCCGAGGCCGAGTCCCTGGACCCCGACATCCCGGCCATACTGTCGGGACACCTGTCGGTAGGCGAGGCGACCCTGGCCTCAGAACA
>JAQBTI010000169.1 GCA_027624995.1 Chloroflexota bacterium | reverse complement strand
CGGGGATCTGGGCGTTGTCGGCGGCGAACAGGACGTCCTCGTCGAGGACTCGCGAGTGCACCCGGCGTGCCAGCCCCGACTGGGCGAATTGGTCCAGCGGCATGTCCTCGACGCTGTAGGGGATTTGACGGCTGCGCGCGGCCGCCACTGCCACCAATGACTCAAGCTCAGTAGTGGAGATCTTCGACGCTGCGAGCGCCTCCTCGGCCTTCTCGACCACGCGCTCGAGATCCTCCCCCAAGCTAGCCACCTTCACGGCAAACAGCAGCTTCGGGAACTCCGCCAAACTGCTGCACAGCAACGCTTCGCGGTGCTGACGGATCGCGCGGTCGAGGATTGGCGTCAGGCGCTCGGCGGGGTCGTCGACAATGAGTTTCTCGTTGATTGTGCTGAGGGCGATACCCCGCAACACAAGTTGCTGTGTCAACTGTTCGAAGGTCAGGCAGTCAGTACTCACGGCGGACCCCTCCATTCTTCGCCAGGACGAGACCCTGCGCCGTGATCCGCAGCGACACTTTGTCGAAATCGAAGGTGAACTCCACCCCTTCCTGGCCCTTGCGGTTCTTGAGGATCTGCACCCTGATCGTCTTGTCGTCGCCCTTGAGGTCTGGCCGATACATCCCCAGCAGGAAGTCGGCGGCCTCCTCGATGGCTCCGGACTCGCGCGCCGAGTGGCTGGTGAGGGGCTGGCTGCCATCGTCTCCGGAGGCCCGCGAGACCTGGCACAGGCAGATCACCGCCAAGTCGCGGCGCTTCGCCAGGTTCTTCATCGCGCGCGCGGCCTGGGACACCTGTCCGTATAGGGTCTTGTCGAGATCCCGTGTGTCGAGCAGGCCCAGATAGTCCAGGGCCAGCACCGACACCGGTCTGCCCGCCTTGTCCTGAGCCACATCCAGGGCTTGATCCAACTGGCCCAGGCTCAGACTGCGGCCGCAGGTCATCGTCCGTTCACCCAGATCCGCCTTCACCGTGCTCGCGATGAGGTCGCGGTCAGCCGCCCAGGTTGCCTCGATTTGCTCTCCCGACCTTTCCAGCCCCATCTGCGCGTACCGTTCAAAGACCTGGGCCACGGGCTGCTCCAAGGAGCAGAACAGGGTGGTGGCGTCGTGCTTGGCGGCGATGTGGCGCAGGATGTTCTGTAGCAGGGCGGTCTTGCCCACACCGGTCCTGGCGATCAAGGTGCAGACCTCTCCCGGGGCGACGCCCCGCAGACGTCCATCGACCGGCCCGAGTCCCAACGTGATCTTGCTGGACTTCAGCCTTTCGATGTAGCGATCGTAGTGCTCGGCCAACTCCTCCGGCGTCAGGACATCGGCCCCCGTGATGTCCGTGTCGCCCACGCCGTCCAGCCGGGCATAGGCCGACCTGACCTTCTGCTGGATGACCTGCCGGCCCAGCGGGTCGACCTGCGCTGCGTCCCACACTTCGAGCAACTGGTTGGTGGCGCTCTCCGGGAACCGATGGTCGCGACAATAGCGGGCGATGACGAACGCCTGGTTGTCGCGACCGTCCCCCTCCTTCATCCCCGTCGGAAACAGTGCCTCTGCGTCCACGGAGAGGGCCTGCTTGGGCTTCAGGGCCTGCGGTACCTGCTGGTGGCCCACGCTCTCCCAGAGGGCCTGGCAGGCCGGAGAGGGCTCCACGTCGTCCCAGGCGGGCCACACGACCTCACGGGGCGCCTGGGCCAGCAAGACGATCTTGTCGATGCCCTCGTGGAGCACCTGGGCCGTCTCCAACGGGATCTTGTACAGGCCGGATTTGATGTTCACCGTGTTGGGCAGTCGCAGCAGGCGATTCTGGTCGTAGATCTTGTCGTCGACCGCGAAGCCCTCGGTCAGCCTCCGCGCCAGCCTCTTTAAGCGCAGAGGCAACTCCGCCGATGGCTCCCAGCCGCCGAACAGCGCCGATGACACAAGGACATGGAAACCCTTCGCGCCGGAGAAATACACCCTTACGCCCCGCAGTCCGTCGATCTCGTAGGTCAAGTTCAGCACCTTGAGGAACTCCCGCAGTTGCGCCTGTACCTGAGCCAGATCCGCGCCGTCAAAGTCGATGGGCAAGAAGTCGGCGAAAGAAGGCCCGCCGTAGCCCGATACGGTGCCACAGATCTTCACATGCTGGACATACGCGGCCGGAAACCGGTGCCAGGTGACGAAGCAGTCTCGCCGATCCGCCGGCGTAGCGGGACCGACATCCTGGATCTGCAGTGGCTTGTTTCGCCGTCGCCAGTCCCCGAAGGCCGTGTCGACCCATCTGTAGTCTTGGTGTGTCAGGTTCATCGTAGCGCCTCTTTTTGGGGTTCCTTGTGCGGCAGCCTGCCGAGAATCGCCTGCCGTGTGTCTTCATCGATCTCCTCGGCGCGCACGACGTGGTCGGGGATCGTGAACCAATGGTCATGATCCGGATCGGCGTCGAAGCCAGACTCCCTGATCCGCATCAAGCGTTCGTCGGGGTCAGTGATGGGCTCACCGAGAGCGGTAGCGATGACGAACGGCATCCGCTGGGGGCTCTGGCGGTCGGAGTCCCTCGCCTGATTGGCCAGCGCAGCGTTGAGGTAGGCGACCAGTCGCTCCTTCGACTCGAACTGCTTGCCAGACAATCCCACTCTCTTGGCCATAGCGAGAACGGCGTCAGGGCCGTATTCCTTCTGCCACTTCCCCCACAGCGAGTAAGGCGGATCGCAGACCTGGGGCCAGTACTCCGTCCACAGCACCTGCATGCAATCCAAGTAGGCATCTCGAGGACCGCCCGAATTCGCAGTATCAATCTTCTCTTCTTCTTGTTCTTTTTGTTTTTGGCCCTTTGCTGGCCCCTTGCTGGCCCTTTGCTGGCCCTTATGCTGGCCGTTTACGGTGAGGTCTGCGACGTAACTGCCATAATTTACTACAGTTACAGTTGATCCATGGTTGTCCGCTTTGATGTCCAGTTCGCCGAGCTTCTGGAGCCGTCCCAGACGCGCTCTTACCTGCTTTCGCGTGAGCCCGCACACGCCTCCAATCTCGTCCTCGCCAAGCACCAGTTGACCCCGATCCAGCTTGACCCCGTTCACGACGCCCGCCCGTTGCCGAGCACGCATCAGGATTTCCAGCCACAGCGATCGTGCCCCTGCGCGCAGCCGCGGGGGGAAGGCTGCGGTGAGATCTCGGATTGGATCTCGCCGCATCGGGAGCCAGTTTCCATTGTTTGGGATCGTCGTCATCGCTTGCGAGGCCGTCTGAGTCGGCGCGGCGAGAGGTGTAGCTCCCGCCGCGCCGGCGCCTAGAGCGGTAAGTCCGACTCGGTGAGGGCCGAATCTCCCTCCACGGCACCATCCACTTCGGCGTTGGTGTCTTCGTCGCGCCCTTCGTTCACTACCGGCTGCCGCGAGGCGCCAGGCCCAGCGCTCGTCTGGCTCAGCAGCGACCACGAGGCGATGCTGGCGAAAGTCTTGCCGTTCCGGTAGGTGTGCTCGATGACATAGTGCACGCGCCGACCGACCATTTCTGCGTCGTCATCAAACGACTTCCTCTCAGCTTCGGTCAGCGGACGTCCGAGCAGGGCCTGGCGAAGCTTCACGAGCTTCGACCGGTCATCGCTCGATAGTGTGCACCACTCTTTGTGGACAAAAGCATTACCATCGTCCATGGTCGCGGTATAACTCTCGATGTTAATTGAGATCTTGTGAACCAGCCGAGTCTTGCCCTCGAAACTGGATTCACGCTCTCCTTGATCCGTCACGTCGGTAATGATGCCGGTGTAGACCCCGGCCGGATGCGGGACGAAATTGGTTTGCCGGACGTCGAATTTCATGGTGTCCTCTATGTGGTTGCGCGGCGGAATGGCCGCTGAGTGCCGTTGGTTCGGTGGCGTTGGAGCAGTATTGCCTAGAGCGTCTTTTCGACCCGCCGAGGGGGACCCCGAGCGCGTGCCGACGCAAGAGACTTAGTCGGGGCCGGGCGAGTCCAGAAGCCCTCGGCCGCAACTCTCACCCGGGGCTCGGGCGCACAGTCCCTGCTGGTCTTGCAGGCAGCTAACGTGTTGCCAGCGCGTGAGATAGGCGATACATTAGGAGGCATAGACATCACTCATCAGCGAGGGGTGTTCGAGGCCCATCGGGACGTCCGCCAAGACTGGTCCCGGTGGGCCGATTTGTTTAGGTCCTGATAGGTCAACCTTCCTCCTGTTCGGTCCGTGGAGCATCCCCACGGCAGCGGAAGGTCGCACTGGTGGTGGCCAGATTCTCAAGGTCGGAAAGGCGTAGACGAACCGCGCCACTTTGACCTGGCCCCAGCTTGACGACCGGTAGCGCACCCCGCCAGATCAACTGATAGATCGTTGACCGGCTACATCCAAACCTCCGGGCACCTTCAGGAATCGTGATCAGGATCTCGTTCATGCTCATGTGCCTCCGTCTTTTTCGTCCTCTACGTATGCGTGTTTGTTGCGTCCATATTCTTTACTGCGTTTCTGCAGCCAGGAAGGGGACATGGCGAACAAAAAAAGGGAGGGCATGTTTGATTCATGCCCTCCCTCGACCACTGCAGGAGTACGTAACTATTTATTACAGAATACGTTACATCCCAAGGTCCCTCCGAACCTCACTGTCGTGACAATCGCGCCAGTCTTCAAATTGACGCCAGATCCGCTTCAGCTGGCGCTCGCCCAGTGAGAGGCCCAGCTCTTGGCCGATTTCAGCATAGGTCAACGGATCTTCACTCATGTCTTGCGCAAGCTTGAGTCGGACGATCGCGATGTCCCTAACGCTGACTTCGCAGGTAGCTTGATACTTGCCGAGGATTTTCCGTAGGGCTCCCTCCTCTTCCTCACCCAACGGAGCTTTGTGGTCGTCCGGGAGTAACTCAATTGGACGGTCCACCTCATCGCCATCATTCTCATCACCGTATGACACACCGGGGTGGTAGGCACACGTATGTTTTGCCCACGCCACTTCATTTTTGTAGAGGCGGCATAGGCGTCGCCAAAGAGCGCCCTGCATAGGTCGATCGGCTGCACCGAACAACCATGTTGTAAGAGACACGGATTTCGATTTCGCAGGATTGTAGCTGTCGGGGTTGAGCCTGTAGGCCCCCGTCCCTCCTTCAACCTCCCAGTGCAGCCAACTGGGCGGCTTCCAAGCATTGAGCAAGTCAAGGTATGGCAGGTACAGCTCGCCAGCAGCTCGAATCTCACTCAGTTCTCCTCTCTCCATTCGGCTTTCGTACATTCTCGCCAACTCAATGAATTCTTGCGTCAGCTTTGGCAGGCAATCGGTGATCACAGGCCAAAGAATGTTACCCCAGCTAGTGCTCCACTGAAACTCCTCATCACATGACGTCACGATATTCACTGGATCATCGCCGGATAGGGCCAGGTACAGAATCGTAGACGCGTCATTGGCCACGACTCGCGGGTCTAGGTGCTTGTAGCTTAACCGGAACTCCCGCGAAAAAGCGCTGGTTCGGAATGTGTCAAGGCAAATGAGACATCTCACGTGAGATTTTACTGTCCTTCGGGGTCCTCTATGG
>JAQBTI010000168.1 GCA_027624995.1 Chloroflexota bacterium | reverse complement strand
ACGACATCAGGCGGCGACCTCCTCAACGATAGCCTCGATGGCCATGCCATCCACATATTGGGCACCGAACACAGCCAGGATGACAGCCGCAAGTGCGACCGCGGCTATTCTGACCGACCGTCCGCGTCGCGAGCTCGACCTCTGGCGGGCCGCAAGGGCCCGCTGGATCTCCTCTTGCATTTCTCGAGCCGACTTGCCCGGGATGGCCATTTCGTGGGAGTCCTCCGAACCCCGATCCGTGCCAAAGAACCCTCTTTTCAGATTCTAACCATTTGGTGACGCCGTGGGCCAGACCTACCCCTCTCCCCTGGCCGAACACCCAGCCCCTGCACTCCGGACGGTAGGGTATCCTTTAGTGCGACAAGCAAAACCGACACGGGAGGCATCCATGGGGAAATCCGAGTTCGACATATACGCTCAGCTCGGGATCAGGCCGATAATCAACTGCCAGGGCCAGCGGACCATGTTGGGCGGGTCGAGGCTGTCGCAAGACGTTGTGCAGGCCATGGTTCAGGCCAACGGAAGCTGGGCACTCATGAGAGAGGTAATGGAGAGGTCTTCGGACTACGTCGCCCATCACATGGGGACCGAGGCCGCCTACATCACCTCCGGTTGCGCGGCAGCAATGACCCTGAGCGCCGCCGCATGCATATCTCGGAACGATCCCGACAAGAGAGGGCAGCTCCCCGACTCGACCGGAATGCGCAACGAGATTCTCATGCCGAGGAAGCAAAAGTACGGGTACGAACGAGCCTTCACCTCCAGCGGAGCCAAGCTCGTCTACGTAGGAGAGGAAAACGGCTGCTCCAAGGAGCAACTAGACCAGGCAATTGGGCCGAATACCGCTGCCATTGGCTACCTCGTAGACTCACCGCCGGACAAGTCCCTCGTGTCTCTGAAGGACGCGGTCGAGGTGGGTCGGGCCCGCGGAATCCCTGTTATCGCGGACGCGGCCGCGCAGATATACCCGATCGATTATTTTCTTGAAACCGCTCAGACGGCGGACCTCGTCTGCTTCGGGGGGAAATTCTTCGGCGCACCGAACTCGACGGGGTTTGTCTGCGGCAAGAAGGAGTTGGTAGACGCCGTCGCAGAGCAGGGGTTCATCGCCTTTCAGACCCAGGCGGACGGTCAGCGCGCAATCGGCCGACCCATGAAGTTGGACAGGCAGTCGATCATAGCCTTGATAAGCGCGCTGCATACATGGGTGACCATGAATCACGAGGACCGACTGCTGGGAATCGACGGCAAGCTCTCAGCCATCCAGCATGGGTTGAGTGGCATCCCGCACGTCCGCACCCAGATCGTCAGCACCGATCACTATTCGGGAAGCAGCCTGCAGGTCGTGCTGGATACGGCGGCTCTGGGAAAGACACCTGAGTCGGTTGCGCGAGAGCTGGACGCGGGAGACCCCCGTATCTGGATCGTGTCTGGGGAAGGGGACTTCTTTGGCGCAGAGTACCTCCACGACAGGAGGCTCCCGCCCGATACCTTCGTTATCAACGCTCAGGCCCTCGACGACGGAGAGGTCCAGGTCGTGGCCGATACGGTCAGAAGTGTGCTGACCGGCTAGCGCCGGTAACCGCGCCGCTTACGCCACCTCGACGTTCATAAGGCGGGCCATGTTGCCCCCAAGTATCAGGTCGATCTCGCTCTTGCCAGGGTACGGTCCTACATCCGTTCGTCCTTGAAATACCTGCGCTGGAACCTGAGCGCCACGTTGACCAGGCTAATGAGCACCGGGACCTCTACCAGCGGCCCGATGACCGTGGCAAAGGCCTGGCCCGACCCTATGCCGAATACCCCAACGGCCACGGCGATGGCCAATTCGAAGTTGTTACTGGCCGCCGTGAACGCGATGGCGGTAGTCTTGGAATAGTCCGCACCCATCCGTTTTCCCATGTAGAACGAAATCAGGAACATCACGACGAAGTAGACGAGTAGCGGAATCGCGATGCGCAGGACGTCGCCGGGGAGTTCGACAATACGCTCCCCCTGAAGAGAGAACATCACCACGATTGTGAATACCAGCGCGATCAGCGTGACGGGGCTGATCGCTGGAGTGAACTTTTGGTCGTACCAGGCCTGACCCTTGAGCTTGAGCAGGGTGAAGCGCGTGAGGATACCACCGATGAACGGTATCCCCAGGTAGATACCAACGCTCTGTGCGACCTGCCCCATTGTGATGTCCAGCTCGAGTCCCTCGAGGCCGAACCACCCGGGCAGGATCGTAATGAAGACGTACGCGTACACCGAGAAAAACAGTATCTGAAATACCGAGTTCAAGGCGACGAGTCCGGCGGCGTAATCGGCGTCTCCGCGTGCCAGCTGGTTCCATACGATGACCATGGCGATGCAGCGCGCCAGGCCGATGAGTATCAGCCCTACCATGTACTCGGGAAGGTCTCGCAGAAACAGTAGCGCCAACGCGAACATGAGCACCGGGCCGATGATCCAGTTCTGTATCAGGGACAGGCCGAGGAGTCGATAGTTGCGGAAGACGTGGCCCAGTTTCTCGTACCGCACCTTGGCCAGGGGCGGGTACATCATGAGTATGAGGCCGATAGCGATTGGAATGGAGGTCGTGCCGATGCTCACTGAGTCTGAGAAATCAGCCACTCCGGGGGCAAGATTTCCCAGGACGACTCCCATGCCCATGGCCAGGAAGATCCACAGGGTTAGGAACCGATCGAGAATCGAGAGTCTCCGGCGTATCGACCGGCTAGGCCGATCTCCATCAACCCGCGCCAGGGTTCTCTTAACGGTCACGCGTCCACCGTCCGCTCCCATGTCAGCGCCGCGCCGGTCCGATGTTCATCGGCGGTCTCAATCCTCGGTCGGGTCCTGCCCCGAGGGTAACCGGGAAGTAAGCCGTCATGACGGCGGCAATATTCTTACGCCCAAACAAACGGGACGCTCCTTGCAGGCTAGTTATTCTTCAGTGAGAGGATTGACGTGAGGCCGCGATACCTGGACGCGGCCCATTATCCCACACAACAATCCGGACTGAAGTCCCGACCTGAGCGTGGCGTGCTAAAGTTACCCAAGATGGTCGGAGCAGCGTGGATCGAGCAACGTAGGAATGAATAGCTACCGTCGACTCGGCATCGGCGCGGGGTTACTCGCGGTCGCCGTCTCCGTAGCATCGGTTGCGGTCTACCTGGTGTTCTTTTCTTCCGAGCCGTTTCCTACCGCGGCGGAGATCGCGCTCCTGAATGCCGAGGCGACTCAAGACCTCGCCGAGTTCTGCCCGTTCCTCGCCGTCAGCGACGACCAGTATTACGGCACCGCTCAACGCGCCGAGCTTCGGGAGGAGTTGGAGAATCCATCCTTTGACGGCTACTCATGGTTTGTCGGCACCCACGTGGCCGTCGCGACCGACTACCTCCGCTTTGGAGAAACCGATGAAGCGGTCCGCGTCCTGACGGAAGCCCTGGACGTGCAGCCGTGGGGCGATCCCCAAGGGACATACAAAGCGCGGCTGCTCGAAGAGCTGAGCATTGCCTACCTTAAGATGGGCGAGCTGGACAACTGCATCAGTCCAACCGGGGCGCTCATATGCATGCTGCCCCTGGACAATTCCGTCGCTCACACGAATAGGACAGGCTCAGAAAACGCCGTCGCGCACCTACTGGAGCTCCTTGAGATGCAGCCAGGCAACATCAGGGCGAGGTGGCTGCTCAACGTGGCCCATATGACACTCGGGACATATCCGCTCAAGGTGCCCGCCGAGTACCTCGTCTCGCCATCCAGACTCAGGGGAGACTACGACATCGGCAGATTCGAGGACATTGCTGGCAGGGTGGGGCCCTATTCCGTGAATCTCGCGGGCGGCAGCATAATGGACGACTTCGATAACGACGGTCTCCTCGATATCGTCACGTCGACCTGGGACCCTTGCGGGTCCTTGTCGTACTACCACAACGACGGGAACGGCTCGTTCTCGGACTACACGGTCCGCGCGGGGCTTACCGGGCAACTTGGCGGCCTTAACATCGTCCAGGCCGACTACAACAACGATGGGTGGATGGACTTCCTGGTGATGCGGGGTGGCTGGATGTTCGCGCGCGGTATGGTCCGGTCTTCGCTGCTGCGCAACAACGCCGACGGGACCTTTACCGACGTGACCGTGGACGCCGGCCTGGCCTACCCGGCATACCCGAGCCAGAGTGCAGCCTGGGCCGACTTCGACAACGACGGCGATCTCGATCTCTTCTCCTGCAACGAGTCCATGCCCGGGGCCCGACTCGGACGCAACTCGGCGAGTCCGTTCGACGGGACAATCGTGTTTCCCAGCCAGCTCTTCCAAAATAACGACGACGGCACCTTCACCGACGTCGCCCAGCAGGCCGGTGTCACGAACCTGCGGTTCTGCAAGGGAAGCACCTGGGGCGATTATGACAACGACGGTGACCCCGACCTTTATCTCTCGAACTTCGGGACGCAGAACCGTCTCTACCGCAATGACGGGGACGGGAGCTTTACCGACGTGGCTCCGGAGCTCGGCGTGGAGGAGCCGGTAAACAGCTTCCCGACGTGGTTCTGGGACTACGATAACGATGGCTGGCTCGATCTCTTCGTCGCGGGATACGGCCCTGAGATCGGGGACGTAGCTGCCGACTACATGGGCTTTCAGAACGACGGCGCCAGGCCTCGGCTCTACCGGAACGACGGCCGCGGCGGATTCGTAGACGTCACTCGGGACGCGGGACTGTGGAGGGTCCACTTGCCGATGGGCTCCAATTTCGGAGACCTCGACAACGATGGATTCCTGGACTTCTACCTCGGAACGGGGTATCCGACCTACGATGCCATCGGTCCCAATATCATGTACCGAAACAACGGGGGCGAGACCTTCTCGGACGTCCCTTTTTCAGGCGGGTTCGGCCATCTCCAGAAGGGACACGGCGTTGCATTCGGTGACATCGACCGCGACGGCGACCAGGATATCTTCGTGCAGATGGGAGGCTTCTACCCCGGGGACGGATTCCCCAACGCTCTCTTCGAGAACCCCGGACACGGTGGCAGGTGGCTCACCCTCCAATTGGAAGGAACGGAGTCCAACCGGGCGGGCTTGGGAGCCCGGATCAAGATTGAAGTGGAAAGGCACGATTAGGACCGTGTATGCCAGCGTGACCAGTGGGGGAAGCTTCGGCGCATCGAGCCTCGAACAGGAGATCGGCCTGGGCCGTGCCGAGAGAATCGTGTTCCTGGAAGTCTACTGGCCTACCAGCGGCCTAGAGCGGGTATTCGTTGAGGTCCCGCTCGATTCGCACGTCCGGGTCCGTGAGGGCGACGACAAGCTGAGTGTTTTGGACGACATTCCGCGGGTAGACTTCGGTTCGGCCCGCTGAATGCCCCCTGGTAATATTCGTCAAAGCCGGGGCGTTGCGTGGGCGAACCGAACGGAAAGGTACGCACGCTGCCACCTCCAGGAAGTGTTAGCAACCAGCAAAAGTGGGACAGTTTGGAAGTCGAGAGATCAGGCGCTGGATGGAGGTCTGGTG
>JAQBTI010000167.1 GCA_027624995.1 Chloroflexota bacterium | reverse complement strand
GCGACGCCGGCGCCTCCTCGCGTCCTGACGCGGCTACACTCATCAACGACAACGCGCACGCCCCACGGCTCCCCACCGCTTTGCGCCGGTGTTCCCCGGAGCCGCGCTTGCGCGGCGTAGGCGCAACTCGGTTGTTAGCGGACGGCGCTGCCGACGGTCTAGCGGTACCGGAGAAACTCCTCTGGCGTCGAGTGAATGTCCTTGATGATCTGGCGGAGCAGGAGGGGGGCGATATCGCGTCCGCCGTGCACGGGTACGGTCGTCCTTCGACCGTCTGGGTGCCGAAATTGCTTGTGAGATCCTCTTTGTCTTACCTCTTCGAACCCCATCCTCTCTAGGATCGCGATCACTTCCCGCGAGCCGAGGACGGGTAACTGGCCCACGACCTACGCCGAGATCGTCTGGGTGCCGATGAACTCGGCGTCGAGCGTGGGCTCTCCGTCCTCCAGGAGCATGCTCACAACTTCCTTCAGATTCTCGTTCAGTTCGTCGAGAGTATTCGCCTGGGAGTGGGCACCCGCAAAACCAGGTACGTAGCCGACAAACAGCCCGGTTTCCGTGTCTCGCTCGACAACCGCTGTATAGTTCTTCATTGCTTCTCCTGCAGCCGGAGGGCCTACTCTCTCGATGATACCCACTCCCCCTCAATTCGAGCCAGAGGGGCGACGGGTTCCTGGCGCTGTCCGCTAACGTTTTAGGGTGCCGACGTGGCCCTCCAAAAACGGCCAGCAACTCAAACTTCGTTCGTCCTCGCCTGCGCACCTTACCTGGCAGATACGCTATCGGGCCATGTCCCCCGGAGCGAGCGTAGTGAGCGCAGGCGGCACTCGTTTGTTATAGGACGTGCCACCTCTTCCTATTTGGTCGCGCAGCCCATACGCCACCTTACAGTAGATTCAATAGTTCGTCCGTCGTCATGCCGACTTGGCGAAGGATCGCCCGAAGTGTGCCCTTAGCCACTTCTCTGTGATCCGGGACCGTCACCCGCCGAAAGGGTGGCTGGGTATGCCGCAGCACGATGTGACTGCCTCTCTGCCGGTCCACGACATAGCCCTCACGTTCGAGCGCCTGAACCAATCGTCGCCCCGAGACGACAGGGAGCCCCGTCAACTCCTCAGACCTCGACGATCTCTTCGGTAATAGGAAGCGGCACTGGGTCGCCGTGCGCCTCTAGGCTCTCCAGATACAGACCGATCGCTTCACGTACGTTCGAAAGAGCTTCCTGGCGCGTCCCTCCCTGGGTGACGCAGCCCGGAAGGCTCGGCACTTCCGCTACAAAGACGCCGTCCTCGTCCTGCTCGATCAAGACTCTATATCGCATAATGACGCTCCGTTTCGTCTAATCTATCCCGGATTTCCTTCCCGCGGCATGTCCTATAACGTTCCAAGTTTCCGTCGCGACTCGCGAAAGCGAGCCGTGATCGTCGTAGTGAGCGAAGCGAACGAAGCCGGAAACTGTTTAGTATTGGATGTCAGCGGTGGGCCTACCTGCCCGGTTTACCAGGTCATCGGCCCGCAGCAAACGACCGAGCTTCGGCCAAGGAGGCTCTTTGCCCTCCGCCAGCGACGTCGAGCAACTCGAGGTAAAGGGCCCGTGCGACTGGTGCATCGCCCATTGCATCGGCGGCCCGCGCAGCGCCAAGCAGACTGTTGTACCTACCGGGGTAGCTCGCCATCGACTGTCGGAAGGCGGCCAGTGCCTGCTCGGGCCGGCCTCGCCGTATCAGGAGGTCGCCTAGGAGCTCCATGGCAGGGAGGGTCGGGCCCGGAGTGACCGCGTGCTTGGGTGTCGTTCGTTCGACCTCGCTCGCCTCGCGGAGCAACGCCTCGCTCGCTTCGCCGTCCTCAAGCGCTTCTGCTAGAAGCGCGTCGACCTCAAGCCGCAGAATGCGGATGTTGCGTGAGAAGAGTTGCTCACCCGCCTCGTTGGTCAGGACCTCGAGTTGGCTCAACCGCCGAATGGCAGCACGGGCTTCTTCCAGATTGCCTTGATGAGCTGATCCGAGGCCTCGGGCAAACCACGTTACCGCCTCCGGCCACGCGAACCGATCCCAGTCCAAAAACTCCGGTTCCCGTGGCACAAGCGCTGCCGCAGCGTCCCAGTCACGCCGTTCCAAGGCGTAGCGCGCGGAGATGGACGCAAGGTGGAAGGCGGTCTTGAAGCCGGGCTGAAGAGGTGCTGAACGCTGGAGCCGCTCCATTTCGGCAGCCGCTCGACCGTCGTCACCCTGCTGCAAGTAGGCATAGACGAGGTACTCGATGGCGTGCGGGAATTCGTCCGACACGAGTTCCCCCCGCTCTCCAGCCGGATGAAGTAGGGCTGCCTCAGCAGCGCGTAGGTTACCGCGTACCACGCCGACCCAATCCCCCAGCCTTGTGTAGATATGGGTTGGCATGTGCAAGGCGTGGGGGTTGTTTGGCGCTACTTCCTCGTAGCGCCGCGTCACCTCGATGCGCTCACTCTCGCGTCCAGGGGCGTCGTTCGCGTGAACCAGGTAGTGCATGGCTCCCGGATGATTGGGGGTTCGGGCCAATACCTCGAGCAGCAACGCGGCTGAACGGCTCGCATGATCCGCCGAAGCCTGATCGGCGGACGCGGTCGCCAGGTGCGCCAGCGCATACAGAGTGGTGGCGTCCGTATCATCGGGGAAGTTGCTGTGTAGTCGCTCCATCGCCGACTCCCAACGTCGAATCCGCGCCCAGTAGTCGGACGATGTGGGATCATCGAAGAACGCCTCGGCTGACGCGATATAGAGGTCTTCGCGCGGCGTTCTCGGCTCGATCGACTTGGCCCTTTGTACTGCATCCCAGCCCCGTCCAAGCTCAGAGGGTCCCGGTCGGGTCGGCCAGGTGGGTTGAAAAAGCGTCATGGCGACACCCCAATGGGCCATCGCGCATCCGGAATCCCGCCGAATGATCCCCTCAAACGCGGCCTGAGCTTGCGGATATGTCATGTGGTGAAGCAGGGCGACTGCGTGGTCGAGATCCCCCGAGACGGAGTCGGCGCACGAAGTCGAGAACTCGACCTCACCTAGCTCTCCGTGCCCCGCGTCTTGGGCCAGAAGCGGTGGGGCTAGGAGCGGTACGGCTAGGATTCCCACCAGCACCAGAAGACCCCGGTGCGATGGCGGTTGCCTGGGCACTCCGATCGTGGTCGAGCTCGAGTCGTTGTATCTGGATCCCATTCTACCTCACGCGGTTGTCATGGCGGTCAGACTTGATTCTGCTTATGTCCAATAACGTTCAGGGCCTCCGAACCGGCCCACCTTCTGTCCCTTGGTTCTGCTCGCAATGCACTAGCACTCCTGCCGACGCAAGCCTGCCTGGTCTCGGCCGGTTGGGTCGAGGGCCGCCTTGAGCGGCCCGAGCCGGAGGCCCAATGTTAGCTGACGGCGCCGCCCCAGTCACCGGATACCCCCTCCAATGGGCTTGCCGAAACCGGCCGCTCCCTATAGGAAAGCAACGATCTCTGTCGGCTCTCCAACCCCTCGCAGCGCGACCGCACCCATGGGCTCCGCGGCCATTTCAGCGGGGAGGTTTAGGCGGTCAAGCAAGGAGCGCGACGCGAGGAATCGTCGATCAAGACGAGGACATTCCCCCTGAATCCGCGCGGTCATGTTCAGGACCTCACCATTGAATGCGATCTCCTTCTTCAGATCTCCCATTTCTGCCGCGATCACCTCACCCGAGTGCAAACCCGCCTTGAAATCGGGCACGACCCCGTACCGGGCTATGTATCGGTCGGCGTTCGCGCGGACCGCTTGATCGATCTGGAAGAACGCCTTGACGCAGTTGGCGTTCTCGATTCCTAGGTCGAGCTTCCACGTGATCACCACTTCGTCTCCCACGTATTCGTAGATCTCGCCTCGCGTATCCAGCACCGGCCCCGACACATCGTGGAAGAAGTCGTTTACCAGCCCGTAATAGGCCTCTAGCGAGAGACGCTCGGAGAGTTCGGTGGAACTCGTGATGTCGACGAACATGAAGATGCGGTGTTCTCGCCGCGGGCGGTGGTACCGACCGGTGACGTAGCGCAGCAGCACCCCGGGCCCGAGAAGGCGGTCCAGTTGCCAGAGAAAGATGATCACTAGGTAGAGCAGGAACGCCGTCGCCATCGCCGCGAGATTCTGCGGCAAGGCCTGGACGAACTCGTCGAACGTGCGGCCTTCGAGGAGGCCCAAGATCAACCCCAAGCCCAGGAAGATGGCGGCCAGTGCCGTGACGTAGGTCACGGTCTTGAGAAGGACCGCAGCCCAGAACGGTAGGCGACGGAAACGCTCCGCCAGGGCCGAAGACTCGAGGACGATCAAGGGTAGGGCCAGAAGCACCCCGATGAACATGACGGTCAGGGGCTCCCGCGGCCCGTCCTCGGGTGCCAGGTACCACCTGACGTTGTCCCACGTGAGTGCCACAATCACAAAGAAGACGATGACCGGGACGGCGTCCCGCAGGTGACGTGCCAATCTTGGACTCATGGGCCTTATCCCTTCAGCTACAACCAAGCGGCAAGGAGACAGAACGAGTCTTTGTTTCAGATCGTAGTTTTTGGAGTAGACCATAGACTAGGTCCCAACCAACTCCAAAGACGACGCTCTTGACCAGCACTAACGAAGTCCCGGTTCAATCAGACGTACTCCAGGCGTTCCGAGCCCATGACACTCCCGTACGCGTTCGCGCTTTCAGCTAACGTTCAGAGGTTGCCGACGCGGCGCTTCCGGTACGTTGAAGGGCCCTGAGCAGCTCAGCCATCGCCCGCCTCTCTTCCACCCCGACACGCTATCAGCGCCGTGCTCCAGTGGAGCGAACGTAGTGAGCGGAACCGGAAACCGCAGTGTTATCTGTCGTGCCCGGCTGATCAGCCGTAGGCGAGCAACTTCCCTACCTGTTTGACGTTGCCGCGTCCTGCCTTCACCTCCGCTTCAACGCTCTCCAGGTACCGCATCGTCTTTCGGTCGTAGTACCGCTCACCGCAGGTCTGGCAGACGGGCGTGCTCACCGTGACATGGAGCAGATCGGAGCCTACCTCGATCGACTCCTTCACCTCACGGACTTCGACATTCTCTCCGTGACAAACTACGCACTTCATGGCGTCCTCCGCTGGCGGAACTCCTCGTCCCACCGATTCGGGTCCGGCTCGTACACCGTGATCACGATCCGCTGGTCATCCTCACGCACATACGCACAGACGACATGCACCGGTCGACCCCTCTCAGTTCTCCCAAGCACAAGGACGCTCGGATAGGGCCGATCATCCGGGTACTCCTCAACAATGCTACACCCCGTCGCCGCGTCATACACCTGCTGATCCGGAATAGGACCGAATTCCTCGGCCCGCATCTCACGAAGCGCGTGGCGGGAATACAGGACGCGGTCCTCCGCAAAGCACCGTCGGATCCGCTCAGGCCATTTCTCCTCAGCTATGTGCAACTCCTAGGCAAACCGAACCAGCAACGGATATGGGCATGACAGATAACGTTCAGAGAGTGCCGACGCGGAACCTGTCAACGACAATGGGACACTCATGGGGATCAATTAGAGAGCAATGTCCTGTGTCGAGGTGG
>JAQBTI010000166.1 GCA_027624995.1 Chloroflexota bacterium | reverse complement strand
ATTTTGGGACTCCACAATGGGAGGATAACTATTGGCAGTGAACGGCAGCCATCCGGTCGTAAGCGCGGTAAAGCTCGGACTGGTCCACGCGCCCGGACTCGTCCGATACGGGTCTAAGCCTTACAGAGAGATCAACAAAAGTCCCGAGCTGATGGACGAAATCTCCAGCCACTTGCGCAGCTACCAGGACGCCGTGGCCTACCCGCCAAACAGGGTCTTCCTCGGAGACATCAGCCCGGACGACCTCAAGGGAATTGAGCGCCCGTGGTTCCATGTGAAGGGAGACGCCCCCAGGCTACAGCGAGACGGTGACATCCTCCCGGAGGAGGAGTTCTACGCGCTTATGAAGGCATTCGACCAGTTCGACTTGGTCTGGCTCGAGGAGTCGTTCACGAGCGAGGTAAAGTCCCTGCTGGCGAAGAACCCCTTTGTCACACCAAAGGACATCGAGAAGCTCGGAGATGGAAGGCCTGCATCGGAGATCGAGGCGCAGTCGGCCGACTCGGCGCTTCCGTTGCGCACCCGGGACGGTCGTCTCGTCGGGTGTTTCAACAGGGCCCACCACGAGGACCTCTCCTTAACCTCTCACATCCTGCTCGAGAACCTGGTCTGCAAGACAACAGGCGTGATGGCTTTGCGGACGATGCTGGCGCAGGACGGCATCGCACCGGACTCTGTGGAGTACGTCATTAACAGCGGCGAGGAGGCCGTGGGCGACCGATACCAGCGAGGCGGCGGCAACCTGGGAAAGGCGATGGCCGAGGACGCCGGGTGCGTCAATGCAACGGGCTCCGACGTCAAGGCCTTCTGCTGCGCACCGAACCACGCCATGATGGTGGGGGCCTCTCTGGTCCAAGCCGGTGTCTACAAGAGGGTCGTCGTAATGGGCGGTGCGTCGCTGGCCAAGCTGGGCATGAAGTTCCAGGGGCACCTCAAGAACGATATGCCCATTATCGAGGATGTGCTAGCGGGGTTCGCGATGGTCATCGAGCCGGACGACGGGAAGTCGCCCGTGCTGAGACTTGATTCTATAGGGTCCCACACGGTAGGGGCCGCATCTTCTCAGCAGGCCATCTTCGAAAAATTGATCGTCGACCCGCTCGCCAAGCTGGGCCTGAGGTTCGAGGACATCGACAAGTACGCGACGGAACTGCACAACCCCGAAGTCACGGAGCCGTCGGGCAACGGAGACGTGCCGGAGCGGAACTACCGGCTGATCGCCAGCCTGGCCGCTTATCGCAAAGAGATCGGCGTCAAAGAGATCGGGCAGTTCATCGAGAAGCACGGCATGCCCGGCTACTCGCCGACCCAGGGCCATGTCGCGTCGGCCGTGCCGTTCCTGGGTCACGCCCTGGTCGGACTCCAAGACGGGAGCCTGAACAGGGTAATGTTCCTCGCAAAAGGCAGCCTGTTCCTGGGTAGAATGACTCAGCAGTCCGACGGCCTCTCGTTCATCCTGGAACGCAACCCGGCGCTTTAGAGTCGCCGCTTGACTACGGATTCGGAGGTTGATTCAAAGATGACCCAGGCTGACGACTCGAACCTGCTCTGGACAGGGGAACACTGGATTCTGTATCTGAGGCGGCCGGGCGAGGAGTCAAATAGCGGCTCGGTCAGCCTATACAGGACTTCCTACAGCCCCGTCGGTGAGGGACAGGTCGCGCTGATAGCAGCCGAGGGCGACTCCGGCATCGCGCCTACGTTTTGCGCGGACAACCCCGAGCTGGCGAAGTTCATCGCGGAGAACGTCATCGCCTGGCGGGTAAGCCCATTTCCGCAAGGCCTGCCGGTGATCGACGCCCGGTTCACGCGGGGCGGCGACGTGCGCTCGGACCCCGAGTGGCGCATAGAGATTGGCGATGAGGTCGTGGTGGCCCGGTGGACGGAGGTCGGCCCTTCCGTGATCATGGAGAGGCCGCTGCAATCGGCGGGGAAGTCCGTGACCCACTCGGTCCTGTTCTTCAGCGACACCGCCGAGATGACGGTGAACGGCAGTCCCGTCGAAGGTGAGCCCTTCATTAGAGAGGACTGGCGTGGAGCTATCGGCAAGCCGGGTAGCTCGTGCTGCTTCGCGCTGTCCGAGACCATGGTGTCTGCGGACTAGGCCCTTCGGCGCTATCGCTTACCGCCCCTTCCGGAGCATGTCATTCTGAGCGCCACGGCGAAGAATCTAGAGCGTTAGCTTGACAGCGGCCTTAGATTCCTCGTCGCTGCGGCTCCTCGGAATGACATGTGTCGGTTGCTGCGGCTCCTTGGACATGGGGTGGGACCGACACCCTGGAGCACAGTAACATGCGGCATGTCCGTGGGGACGGGCGGGCGTACAGCCGTACGCCACTACCCTAGACCACTGCCAGCGATAGAGGGACGGCGGGGAAAGAATCACCCCAGGGACCAGGGGCTGGCCGGGGTCCCCCCGACGCGGTCCTAGTATTCCATGCCGATCAGGTTGTTGAACCCGTAGTGGTCGTCGTACATGGGCAGGGCTTTCTGCGGACCAGCCGTCGGTATGGACTCATCGCGCAGGTCGCCGACGAGCTTCGTTGGGGAGCCTATAACGCGCTCGACTCCAGGAAGTATTGCAGGCATGGAGTCCGAGCCGCCGATGGTCCCGGTGCTGACTAGAGCGTCCAGCTCTTTGACCGGCTCCAGCAGGCTGGACACGCCATCGGCGGAGCCTGAAATGTCCTCGTGGGTCACGAAGACTGCCTTGATACCCATGCGCTCACAGGCCTGAACGACTCGGATGACCTCGACCTGCTCGTTGCCGCCGGCGTCCCAGGTGACCACCGCGCCGTCCGCGCCCATCATGTAGGCCAGCCGGGCGGTCTCCTGGCCGATCCAGTCCTTCTCGTCCTGGCGCGTCCACTCGGTCCTCATTGGTATGACGCCCACGAAATCGAAGTCGACGCCGTGCCGGTCGTATAGTTGCTCCATCAGCGGGTTGTTGGCCAGGGTCCAGGACGTCGCAAACGCAGTCCGGTAGGGCCCGGTCATGGCGCCGTCCAGCATCTCGTTGGGATGGAGGGCCCTGGGCAGCTCCAGGTGAGTGGCTCCGTAGATCGACGTGCAGAACGTGTTCGGATTGCCCGACGTACCCTGTGAGGAGTGAACGCCCTGGATGAATACGACCTTTGGCAGGGGCGGCGACGAAGGCTTCAGCTCGTAGGTGCGGACCTCGGCCGGTTCGGCAGACGCGGTGGTCGCGGCCAGCCTGTCGGACACCGTCAGGCTGGCGTTGTGGACCGCGCGGTTCTTGACGTCGACGTGAAGCTCGTCGTGCGGCTCCACAACGACGCAGATGTTGAACAGACCGCTGTATGGATTGAGCTCGCCCCACGGGCCCAGCATGTCTATGAACAGCCACACCCAGTCGTGGCCAGCGTCATGCCACTGGACCTCGGAGACCTCCACTACGCTCACGCCCGAGAGCCTGTTCGTCCTTCCGCTGCCGACCAGCGTCATGGGCCGGTCGCAGATGCCTGGATAGACGACCCCTGGACCCTCGACCTTGATGCGGGGCTCGATTACGTCTCGCACGGGCCAGATGCGCACCGACTCGCCGGGACTGGCGAGCTCGATTCTGGCCGTCGCGATGCGAGGGTCACTGAGGACCTCGGCCGCCAGTGCATCGGGGTCGATTTCCAGAACGCCGTCCTTGTACGCGGTCGAAGAGCCGAGCTTCACTTCCTTTACGGGGTAGGTAGCCAGATCAAGACGCACGGCCGGCCTCCACCATGGGCTGGTCGGCTGGGTCGAACAGAGTCGGTTCGGTCAGTTCGGTCTGGAGGGACCTGATCGCCGTGCCGACGATGCGCAGGCCGTAGGCGAAGTCTTCGTCGGGAGGGAGCGTCGGGTCGCCGCACACATGGTCGATGCGACCCCCTTTGATGACCCTGTTCGCACCGGTGGTGAGGGCCAGTCCGTGAATCGCCGTCATCATGCCGACCGGGATGCCGCGCCGCTCGATCTCTTTCGCTATCGTTGCTCCGCAACGATTGCAGGTGCCTCAGGTTGCTACCAGTAAGGCTCCGTCCACCTCTTGCGCGACCAGCTCCTCGGCAATCTGGGCGCCCAGCCTGCGGGCTTTGGGCACGGGTGTGCCGACGCCCGGCATAGTGAAGAGGGTCTCGTAGATGCTACCGACGACGCCCCGGTCCTCAAGAGTCCGTAGCTGCGCCAGCGGCAGGATGTAGTTTGGATTGTCGCTGGCGGTCCCATTGAAGTAGCCGCCGTGGAACGCTTCCCAGTCGTTGCCGTCGAGTGCCGTCATGCCCTCGATGGAGTAGGTGTAGTACTGTTCTGGATTACCTGCAGTCTGGCGTTCGGGGTTGCCCCGAGGTATCAGGCCGCCAGTAGTAATGAGCGCGATCCTGGCCGTGGACATATCGACTATCGGGGGAGCGGGTTCGACCCGGTCCGGGAGGATCACGGGTATCTCGGTCTGAAAGGGCCTGCCGTTGACCTTGGCGGCCAGCATGTCTATTGCGCGCCTTGCAATGGGATGCGGCGACCTCACGATCTTTCGCGTACGGGTCGCGTAGCCCTCCTCGGCGGCGGGACCGATCTCTTCGCCCCTGGCCAGCTTGAGAGCGAAGGCCGCCAAGTGCGTCACGGCCTCCTTCATCTCGGTCGGGCTCTCGCCGGTCTTGAGGATGTAGACGCCGCGGCCGTGCTGCGCCACTCCCGGGTTCTCCTCGTGCATGGCGGCCACGGCCCTGATGCCCCGACTCTCGGCCAACTTGCCGATCTCGCCGCAGGCCAGGCCGTAGCGGCCCGCGTTGAAGGCGGGGCCGGCTATCACGACATCGGGCTTGAAGCGGTCCAGGGCCTCTCCGGCAGCCTCCAGGGCTGCTTCGGTCTCCTCGTTGGCGTAGTTGTCGCCGCAGACCAGAGTCCCGACGACCTCGCCCTGATCGCCGAGTATGCTTTGGAGCAGCGTCCCCGAGCGAATGGGGCCATCTACGGCCTTCAGAGGCATCCCGGCGGCTTCGTCACCGCCCTCTCCGGCAAAGAACTGATTGAGATAGTGGACGATTCGTACGGTCATGATGTCCTCCAACTACTCAGGGGTCTGCGATCGATCCGGTTGCGGCGTATGTTAGCAGAGCCGGTCAAGGGTGTCTAAGGGGCCGGCGGACGGCAGCACGATGAAGACGGTGTGGAACCCAATTGGATACGCGGTCAACGGTGTCCAGTCCGTCGGAGCGGCCTTGTGCGTCAATAGAGGTCGATGTCATGTCTTCTCCATCACCAAGTCTGCGCAAGTATGAAATCGGCCTCCGGCTCTTGTCAATCAAACAGTAATTATTTCGTCCGGTCCGGTCTTCGAATTTTCTTAACAGGTCTCCGACAGAGTGGTTGCAGGACGGGGCCAACAACACCAAACAAAATAGGAGGATCCGAATGAAACGTAAGCGGTGGTTCATAGTTTCGATAATGGGGGCGGTGATGGCCCTGGGCATCACGAGCGGGGTCGTAATGGCCCAGGAGGCGACAGACCCGGACGGGGACTCGCCCATTAGGGGCCTGGCCGCACGGGTCGCGGATGTTAGCAACCAGCAAAAGTGGGACAGTTTGGAAGTCGAGAGATCAGGCGCTG
>JAQBTI010000165.1 GCA_027624995.1 Chloroflexota bacterium | reverse complement strand
AATCCGGCGACCACGACCAGTGCGGACTTGACGGCCCATCGAAGTACCACCGATAACCCAAGGCCACCGTGGACAAAGTATTCGGCCAAGAACACGGCACCGACGCCGACTATGAGGTAGGTGGGGAAGTCCCAGGCGTTGACCAGGCGGAGAGAGCCGACGACAACCCCCAGTACGACCAGCCTGGCCAGCTCTTCGGCGCTCCACGATGAGCGGCGCCTCTTTGCACCTGAGGCGCTTTGTACCACCGCCGCTGCAAGCCCGAGGGCGATCAGCGTGAGGGGAATCGCAATCAGGTGGGCATGCAGGTCGGCAAACAGGAACGTGAAGAACGGGAACTCCGTGATCTCGAAGCCGGGCGGGTCCGGCGCCATCATCCGCGTGCTCCGCCAGAAGTCGAACCCTCCGACGGCCGGCTCCCAGAAAGGCATGTCGCGGACGACGGACCGCCATACCCCGTGTCCCACCTGGATCGCGCCATCCAGGTTGCCCAATACGGTCACGAACGCCGCCCCGCCGAGCCCGGCCGTTACGGGAGAGGGATGGAGTCTGCGGTCCCCGTGACCTGGTCCTTCGACGGGCTCAGGACAAACGGTGTCTTGATCGCGAAGCCGGCTGCGCGTGGCCTCCGCGAGGTTGTAGACCAGCGAGAATGCGCCTGCAACCGTCAGAGCGAAGAAGGTCGGCACAGCCAGATTGAATGCGACTGCCGTTGGGATCCCGGTGGTCCTGACCAACATCGCGACCAGGAACTGTCCCCAGTAGTAGTAGTTGATGAAGCCGCCGCCGAACCAGGGGTCGAAGGGCGGCATATAGCTGGAACGTAGCACCGCGTTCAGGTAGGCGAGGTCCATCGGCTTCTCGCCGCCACGGTACGGATGCCATAGATCCGGGTTCGCCATCCGGACCATGACGAATGAGAAGTAAGCCGCCAGGAAGACGACCTCTCCGATAAGCAGAAGTCTCCACCTGCATCGAACGAATGCGACGAACTCCCCTCGATGGCGCGCCGCGATCAGGCCGGACGTTCCGCCCACGACGAGCAGCCCGACTACAATCGATGCGCGGGAGAATTCCATCCAGCGCAGGCTCGCCAGCAGCCAGACGACGAGCCCGACGGCCAACAGGCCGAGGCCCTTGGAGAATAGGAAACCGCGGTCGGGAAGGGGCCGGAAGACGTACATCGAGATAGGCAAAACGACCAGCGCCATGAGCTCAGTGGCCAGGAGCCAGGCGAGTATTGGGACCCTGCTCGTCCAACTATTCGGTCTGACAATGTCGGTCCAGGTCCCGCCTTCCCGCTGGGCGTCGGCGTCCTCGGTCGACAACATGAGGCCGATCTCGCCTCCGCCGCTGGAGCCCGCCGTTGGGTAGTCTGTCTCCCGCTCCATCGTTTGCCTGATGGTCTCTGCGTCGAAGTTCGCGACGTTTCGCAGTACGAGCACCATCGGATGGTCATATACTGAAAAACTCTCGTCGGCCGCACCCAGGTTTAGCGAAAGTCGGGACTGCGCGAAATCGGCGAGCTGCGCCGGCTCGAATACGCCGGGCCTGTCGAAGGTATCGTCGACGAAGCTGACGCCCAGTAGCCTGGGGTACGCCGTTTCGAACTTGACGAGCTCGTAGCCAAGCTCTCCCGAGAAAAGCAGGTCGT
The DNA here is from genome assembly GCA_027624995.1 of Chloroflexota bacterium. Classification (GTDB taxonomy): domain Bacteria; phylum Chloroflexota; class Dehalococcoidia; order Lucifugimonadales; family CATQGZ01; genus CATQGZ01. Next base: position 3,950 of record JAQBTI010000165.1, on the reverse strand, counting down.
AGTACGGCCCACTGACCGGGTAGCGGTCCGGAAGGCGGGGGATGGTCCCGTAGAGACGGTTGCTGTAGAAGACCAGGTAGTCGGCCGAGGCCAGCTTGTTGGCCATAGACAGCGTCTTCTGCGGGTGGTCCGGGTTGTAGATCTCCAGCTCGCGTATGTTGTAGGAGTAGAGCTCTGGAAGACCCTCCTCCCAGTGCTCCTTCAAGATAACCGCGGTAGACGGGACGTTTTCCCTGATCCACTCGGAGGCCCTAACAGCCGGGTGCTTCTCACTGTAGACCGAGACGTAAGCCAGAGCGTAGAACGCCGTGGTGCCTATCAGCAGCATGCCGCCGGCCGCCAACCAGGGTCGCAAGGTCGGTCGGTAGGCGACGCCCCGGTCCCACAACGACACCAGCATCCGGGCGCCGAACAGCACCAGGAAAGGCGTGATCGGAAGGAGGTACCGGAGGAACTTAACCTCAAACGACCCGATTATTAGGAGGTATGGCACAACCCACGACAGCAACAGCACGTCGGTCCGCGACTCCGTCGACCGGACCGGGAGTGTCGCGACCAGTGACATGAAGGCTATGGCCGACGCCGCGAAGATCGCGACTACGCCGGTCGAATAGGCGAGTATCGCGACAGGTACCATCCAGCCGGCAACGATATACGCGCCGCCGAAGTTGGGACGCATGCCTCTCAACGATGCGAACACCAGGCCTCCCCAGGCAACCAGACCCAGCGGCCACCCCAGCCCCCAAGTCGCGAGCTGTCGTACGTGGTAGAGGTATGGAGTCGTGTCGACGTACTGCCGCGTGTACGGGTAGTCCCGGATGCGTCGGACCATTTCGGACTGTTCGACCACGTCTTCGTAGAACCGGCCCCAGTCGAGGAACATGTAGGGCTGCGTAATGACAACAACGGCCAGAGCGGTCAGCGCGCCGGCGACCAGGCCCGTTGCGGCAGCGCGCCTCCTCCGATCAAACGGAACGTCTGTCGGACCGAGTGCCGACAACACGTACATGGCGTGGGCCAGTACGAAGGCGCCTAGTATGGGTGCGATGCTTACCTTCGTGGCGAACCCCAGTCCGAGCAGGGCCCCTGCCGTCACCGAGTCTCTTGTCCGCCCCTGCTTCGCGACCCTCACGAGGAAGTGCAGAGCGCCAAAGCTGAACAGGGTGAGCAGGGTGTCCACGGCGAAGAAGTGACTCAACTGGATGTGGATCACCGCGATCGAGACGAGCGCCGCGGCCAGCAAACCTACCCTGCGGCCATAGGCCATCGATCCGAGAAGGAGGACGAGCGCTACGGTAGCGAAGTCGGCCAGCGCCGAGACTATGCGTCCGGCCCGCCTAAGATCGCGAAGGTCATCCTCAACGAAGAGCTCGTAGGTGAGCTCGACGCCCTTGAGCAGGTATAGAGGGAAGCTGCCGTAGGCGAACCGTCTGGGGTTCCAGGTGCTCGTCTCCGCGTCGAACAGGCTACCTAAGTCGCCGAGGGCGGGCGGCGAGAGCTCTTCAACCTTCGAGAGGATGAAGCGCTCGTCGGGATGTGGCGTGTAGGGGTAGCCCTCGTCCCAGTCCAGGCCGTACAGTCGCAAGCCCAGGGCCACCGCAAGGACGGCCAGAACGGCTGCGACGAAGAGGCCCCGGGGTCGTGCCGGGATAGAAGGCCGAGTCCGGCCGGGGACATCTGAAGCTTTCGGAGACAGGTCCATCCTGGACAATTCTAACCACGCGGGCCAGGTGCGGCAATTGGGCGCCATGCCTAGTTAGTCTACGTTTGGCGCCCAGAGGGGGATTGCGTGCTTTTAGGTTAGCCCCAGGCCGGACAGCTTAGGAATGACCTCTTCGGCTAGGACGGTCATCGAGTTGAGCCACCGTTCCCGAGGCTGCCACTCGTGGCCCATCGCCAGCAGCACGCCGAAGCCGCCGACCTCCTCGTGCATGTCGCTCAGCTTCTCCGCTACCTCATCGGGGCTTCCGACAACCCATATATTGTCCACTAGGTACTCGGGTGTAATGTCGGAGTCGGCCATGTCGGGATCCTGCTTCATCAGGCTCAGCATTTTGAGCATAGGCAGACTGCGCAGGAAGTAGTCCTGGAAGTCCCGCTTCATGACTCCTTCCAGGGCCTCTTTGCGCGCCTGTGCCGACGTGTCGGAGATGTAGACGTCCCGAGCCACGCGCCAGATCGATCGGTCCGCTTTGCGTCCAGCCGACTCCGCACCCTGCTCGACGACATCCCAGTGCGTCTTCACGACGCGGGTGGGCACGATATTGATACTCATGGGTATGTAGCCGCGCCTGCCGGCCAGGTCCAGGGTCTCGGACCGCTCCGAAACACCGGCGACTCCGATGGGCGGGTGCGGAAGCTGGTAGGGCTTGACGTGGAATCCCAGGCCTATCTCGTCTACGGGCTCAGGTATGGTGAAACTCCAGTACTTGTGCTCGTACAGTCCGGGCTTGGGGTCGTTCCAGATCTGGAGGACGAGATCGAGCGCGTCCCGCATCATCGCCCGCTGCTCCCCAGTAGCCGGATCGAATCCGAACACCTCGAAGTCACCGGAGAAACCTCCCGAGCCGACGCCCCATTGGAATCTGCCCTTGGCCATGTGGTCGAGCTGGGCGATGCGATGGGCGATCATGAACGGGTTGTGGTTGGGCATGCATGTGACGCCGGTGCCCAGCACGATGTCCTTTGTCAGCCCCAGCGCATGAGCGATGAACAGGTCCGGGGCGGGGATGTTCTCCCACTTGGCGGTGAAGTGCTCACCGATCCAGGCTTCCTTGTAACCCAGCCGGTCCAAAGTTACTATCTGCTCAAGGTCGTCCTCGAGGGTCTGTGTGAGATTCGACCCGGGGGGGTGAAGCGGCATCGTGAAGTAACCGAGTTCCATGTTGAATCCCTCCTTGGACAGCGGCGCTGGCAGTATATGCTAGGCCGTCATGCTGCTCAAGGGAGGCTCGGGACTCTGCGGGGTCTTTCGATTGTTAACACGGCGCTCCAGACCTTCCGGGGATGGATAGCCGGAGGACGGGTTGGACCCTGCGGACTGAAGTCCGCAGTTGGGGGGAGTGCATGTCTCTCTTGGACGGAGTAGTGGATCAGTGTTCCGTTTTGCCCCATTCCGTTCGTTCCGGCTTGGGTTGCTTGTTCGAATCGGGCCTCGACGGAGCAAGAATGGGGCAGACGCGGAGGGTCGCCGGTTCCCGCCTGCGCGGGAATGACGGGGGCGGACCTCATTGGTAGGCGAGGCACCGGGGGAATTCCTGCCAAAGTGTCTCATGCTCCCTCGTCTTGTCTCATTCAGCTAAGGCGCTGGACCGGCAGGCGGTACGCGCCGGAAGAAACAGGACGGCCCATCTGGGTCCGTCCCATGGATTCAGAATAGCACAACCGTTCTGGTTCTTCAAGGGCTGGGAGCTTTTCTCAAACGATCGAAAGACTCTAGGAGGTCGCGCGCCTTGATCGACTTGGATGGCCGTGTTTGATAACATGCAGCCAATTTCCCGAAGAAAGACGCAATTCGATGCAGTCGCGAAGCCTTCCGATGATCAATATTGCGGTAACCGTCATGGCCTCCGGCCTTGGCAACGCACCTTCGGGGAGGACCTGAGCACCCAGCCCATTTTAGATAGTCTCAAGAGCCTCCCCGACGGGAGGCTCTTTTATTTTGGGGGTCGATCGGTATGGAATAGAGATTGGGACGTGGAAGAGTTCGTTCGGGAGTCCTGGGAGGACCCGGCTCACCTAATCGACTACGTTGACGCCGTCGACCAGGTTGGCCTCTGGGACTCCGAACGCATGCTGGTATCCACGTACTTTGCGGTCGACGACCAGATTCTCGACATCGGCTGTGGTGCCGGGCGCAGCACGATTGCGCTATACCGTCTCGGATACCCGAACATTCGGGGGGTCGACTTGTCGGAGGGTATGGTCAAGAGGGCCGTTGGTGTCGCCGA
>JAQBTI010000164.1 GCA_027624995.1 Chloroflexota bacterium | reverse complement strand
CTTGTCGAGGCGCATCAGAGCCGTTGGGGCCGCGCCGAGTTGGTCTTAACCTAGGCGGCAGTGCCCTGTAGGCGGTCGCCGTGAGATGATCGCTTCTGAACGCCACGGCTTCAGGTTCCTCCGTCGGCCCTCTCCCGCGGAATGACATATCAGGTTCCGTCGCGTTCCACGGCACGTGCCGGAACCGGCGCAACGAGACCAGCATCTAAAGTTCATGAACCCGCCGCCGGTCGCACAATACTCGCTGTGAAAGTCCTGGTTGTTGTCGTTGTAGCGGCTATGGTCGTGGTCCTCTTCGGTCCGACCCTGGGCCGTGGCATTCTGTCGGCCCTACGACCTACAGAGGCGTTACTCGTGCCCACCGAGAGTGGTGAGCTGCAGGAGTTGACGCTTGTCACGCTCCTGGGATTCGATGCCATTCCAGCAATCCTCGAGCCGGATCTTGTATCGGCTCAGGTCGCCTCCGACTGGATGGACTCTGGAGAACAGGTATTGGGGGTCTCGATCAACGGAGACCACCGAGCGTACTCCGTACCCATGCTCAGCAGACATGAGATCGTGAACGATGTCGTCGGAGGTGTCCCGATAGCGGTCACGTGGTGACCGCTGTGCTTCTCGGCCATCGTGTATGGCCGCGAGATCGACGGCGAGGTGCACACCTTCGGGGTGTCCGGCAAGCTCATAATGAACGCCCTGGTGATGTACGACCACCAGACCAGGACGCTGTGGAGCCAGTTTCTTCGTAAGGGTGTCAAGGGTCCCATGACCGGCACCGAGCTTGAAGTCCTGCCGGTGACCCAGACCATCTGGTCGTCCTGGGTCGAGCTCCACCCCGATACTCTGGTCCTCGACAAACGCGGCTCATACCAACGAGATACCTACGACGGGTACTACAGCGGCGGGAGTGCCGGTGTTATTGGAGAGTCGTACTCGGACAAGAGGCTTGCGCGTAAAGAGTTGGTGCTTGGAGTCGACGCCAACGGCGACACGAAGGCGTATCCCCTGCGTCGCCTACAGGAGATGCCCGTCCTGAACGACTCCGTGGCCGGGAACGGAGTGCTCGTATTCTTCGATCCCGCCACCGGCACCGCTCTTGTCTACGAACGATCTATAGACGGGACGCGGCTGACTTTTCGTCTCGACGGGGAGCCTCAAGGAGTACAGACGCTCCTGGTGGACGACGAGACGGGCTCCAAGTGGCTCGCTTTTACGGGGAGAGCGGTCGAGGGTGAGATGAAAGGCCAGACCCTTAGAAGGGCTCTGTCGCACCTGTCGTTTTGGTTCTCATGGACCGACTGGAATCCCGATACAGAGTTGTTTATGGGCTAGCAGGGCCGACCATCAGGTCTTCCCCTTCCACCGTGACCTGGTAGGTTGGAACGCCTTCCGTTGCGGGAGGACCTGTATTCTCCCCGGTCTTTACGCTGAAAAGGCTGCCGTGCAGTGGGCACTCGACCTCCTCGCCTTCGAGATAACCGTCCGAAAGCGACCCGCCGGCGTGGGGGCACTCATCGCCGACCGCAAAGTAACTTCCACCTACCCTGCACACCAGGACCTGCTCGTCCCCTACCTCAGCCAGCATCATGTCGCCATCGGCCAGGTCGGATGCCTTGCCTACGCGGACAGAATCTTCCAATTGGACTGCCTCCCAGGGCGGCCCGTGACCGCCCGATAATGGGCTCGATTATACTCCACTCGGCGGGCATGCTGTGGTAGCGCCCACCTCGAGTTGGGTATAGACTATGGCCGCCGCAAGAGGCCCCGAAGCAAGAAGTCACATACCGGAGGGATTCAGTGAAGTTCGTCAGGTTCGAAGCTCACGGAGAGACGGCGTATGGCTCGGTCGAAGGCGAGATGGTCAGGCAGATGACCGCTTCTCCGTTCGAGGAGTACCAGGTCACCGACCACGCGCATCCTCTATCGCACGTGAAGCTGCTCGCACCGGTCATGCCACGCAAGATCGTCGCGATCGGCCTGAACTACAAGAGCCACCTAGGCGACCGAAAGCCGCCCGAGGTACCCGAGCCGTTCTTCAAAACATCATCGTCGGTTATAGCGCCGGAAGAACACATCGTGATCCCGAAAGAGGCCATCGAAGGCTCACTCAACGTTCAGGAAGAGGCGGAGCTCACCGTTGTCATCGGACGCGGTTGCAAAAGGGCCACGAAGGCCGACGCGCTCTCCTACGTACTCGGATACACATGTGGAAACGACGTGAGTGCTCGGCCGTGGCAGTCCAATGATCTCCAGTGGTGGAGGGGCAAGTCGTCCGACACCTTCGCTCCGTTGGGGCCGTACATCGTGACTGATCTCGATCCCAGCAACCTGCGCATATCGGCCCGCATCAACGGCAGGACTGTGCAGGACGCTACAACCGCAGACCTGATCCATGACGTCCCCTCGATCATCGAGTTCGTCAGCAGAGCGATGACGTTAGAGCCCGGAGACGTGATCATGACCGGGACGCCGGGCCAGCCGGAGGACATCCATCCGGGGGACTCTGTCGAGATCGAGATCGAGGGCGTAGGGGTCCTGCGAAACCCAGTGAGGGCGGAACAGCCAGCTTAGGTAAGCTTGTCGATCAGATCGCCAAGGGTGAGCCAGTAGAAGACGATGTATGCCCCGGCGACGATCATCAGGACGGCGCTCGCCGGTTGAACGTAGGGCAGTACGCCCCGAAGTACGCCGACCATCGCGCCCTTGAAGACCGACAGCGCCACCGTCAACAGGACGATTACCGACCCCATGCCGAGGGCGTAGAAGAAGAACTGGCCCGCCGACTCGAAGAATCCCTCGGATGCGATGCTAAGGCCCGTTACCGCCAGGAAGATTGGCAGCGTGCAGCTCAGCGAGGCCAGCCCGTAACTGAGTCCGAACAGGAAGTACCCGCGCACGCTTACACTGGTGGGGTCCCCGATGCGGGAGGCCGCACGTCCGGCGAACCCGCTGTACAGCTTTCCGCCGCCGAGCATCCACGCCCCTGCGAGTGATAGGAGAATCCCAACGGTCAGTCCCACCCAGGGCATCACGTCGATCACGGTTCGCGCGCCTCCACTGACGACCGCTCCCACGACCCCGAACAGCACGACTATTCCAGAAGTTACGACGCCCCCGACGAGCAACCCCCTGCCGGCTCGGACTACGGTCCGGGACTGTTCGCCGTCGTCTCTTTCGCCCAGATATAGTCCCAGGTACGCGGGCAACATTGGAAAGCCGCAGGGGTTCACGGTGGCTACCATCCCCGCGACGAATGCGAAGCCGAGTTGAAGGCTGGTCCCGAAGTCGTCCAGCAGTCTGCTGGAGGCCGACTGCAGGCCCTCGACACCGCCCACGACTCCGCCACCGGATCCGGTGGCCAGAGCACCGAGGAAGGCCGCGATCAGCGGGCCAATCCCGGCGGCAGCGGGCAGGACGTAGCCGCGCCAATGCCTCGGCCGTTCTTCCTGGATAGCGATGCTGTCCATGTCGCCTTAATTATACCGTAGCTTGCCAGGTACCCAGGGGCCTCTATTCACATACGTTCCGGCGCGACATGTGGTTTACCCATCTCGCTGCGTTGACAGCCAATGGACGCCTTGATAGAGTTGTGGCTCAACCATGGACACAGGAAGCGACCAAAAGTGCGTCTGTAGCGGCGGGCCGTAAGGGTCGCTGGCAATCCAGCGCAACTTATAGCGCCCCGCTATAGCTAAGGCAGCAGCGGGGCCTTTTGTTTCCCGGAACATCGCATGGGCGTTAAGATACTAGAGTCCAGGAGAAAGACATGACACAGACCGAGTGGAAGCCTCGGGTACAGGGCGTCATCGACGTCATGCCTGAGGAGATCGTGGAGTTCGAGACCGTCGCAAAGCAGTTCCAAGCTGGGGAGTTCGACCCGATCGCATTCCAGTCGTTCAGACTGAAGCAAGGTGTCTACGGCCAGCGCCAGCCCAACGTGCACATGGTGCGCGTGAAGGCCCCGTTCGGCGGGCTCAATGCCGACCAGTTGGACGCCCTTGGAGACGTCGCCGCGCGGTTTGCTCCCTTGAATAAGGGGCATGTCACCACACGAGAGAATTTTCAGTTCCATCACGTGCCATTAGAGGATACTCCCGAGTTTATGCGTGTGATTGGGAACGTGGGCCTATCGACCAGGGAGGCCTGCGGGAACACCGTGCGCAACGTGACGGGGTGCGATATGGCGGGCGTCTGCGTCGATGAGCCCTTCGACGTGACGCCTTATGCAGCCGCCTATTCGAGATATTTCGTCAGGCATCCCTTTACGCAGGCACTGCCCCGAAAGATCAAGACGGCCTTTTCGGGCTGCGAACGCGACTGCGCCATTACGGCCATACACGACATGGGTTTTATTCCGAAAGTCGTGGACGGTAAGAGAGGGTTCAAGGTATTGACCGGCGGCGGGACGTCGATAATGGCCCGCATCGCACCGACTCTCTACGAGTTCGTCCCAGTCGACGAGTACCTGAAGGTGACCGAGGCCGTGATCCGCGTGTTCCATCGGTCGGACGAACTCCGGAAGAACCGGATGAAGGCCAGGATCAAGTTCTGGATCGACCGCATCGGCATCGACGACTTCCGCGTAATCGTAGAAGAGGAGCTCAAGGAACAGTGGGCCCAGAGGTCTTTCGACCCTACGTCCCTGCTATTCATCGAGGACGAGTCAGTTGACGCGCCCGCGCTCAATGGCGGCTATCGAGTCAACGGCCACGGCGACGACTTCACCAGGTGGGCGGACGCCAACGTTCGAGCCCAAAAACAACAGGGGTACCAGGCGGTCACTGTCAAGTTGCCTCTGGGAGACATTCAGGCGGAGCAATTCCACCAGCTAGCGGGCCTCTCGCGCAAGTACGCCGGTGGCCGGGCGCGTATCACGCACCAGCAGAACCTGACCTTCCGCTGGGTGCCCGAGGCGGCGCTCTCCGAGCTACACGAAGAGCTCAGCAAGATCGAACTCGGTGACGCGGGCGCCAACGAGATCACGGACGTAGTGTCTTGCCCCGGCACGGATAGCTGCAAGCTGGGAATTACAGCGTCGATGGGGCTTGGACGGGCAGTCGGCGAAGCGCTGAAAGGGATCGACTCCAGCGACCCGCTAATCAGAAAGATGCATGTGAAGATGAGCGGCTGCCCCAATGGCTGCGGCCAGCACCACATCGCGGATATCGGGTTCCACGGTGCGGCGGCCAAGGCCCCAGGTGGACAGGTCCCCGCGTACGAGATGTTCCTGGGCGGAAGCTACGACAACGGCGACGCCCGTATCGGCCTCCGCGTCAAGACGAAAGTACCGGCCAGGCGAGTTCCAGAGGCCCTCCGCGAGGTGATTTCGTACTACCAGCAGAACCGGAACGACGGCGAGGCCTTCAAAGACTATGTGGCGCGCGTCGGGGCGGAGACCTTTGAGCCGCTCCTAGCTCAGTTCAAGGACGTGCCCGAGCTTGGGCGGGACACCATCGAGCAGTACATGGACTGGGATAAGACCATCATCTACAAGCTGGAACGCGGCGAGGGCGAGTGCTCGATCTAGGGTAGTAGTCAGTCTAGAATACCGGCACTTGACGAGCAACCGATTGACTGGGGCACGGTGTCGATGTCAAGGGAAAAGGTCAGGGATTAGCGTTGAGCGATTATGTCAGTAACCTC
>JAQBTI010000163.1 GCA_027624995.1 Chloroflexota bacterium | reverse complement strand
CGCGTGATCACGCGGCTCTCGGCGTCGAGAGCCGCCCGCAGGTAACGCGGCAGGGCAAACATCCCGACGTGGGTCGTCCCGTCGTAGAAGCGAAGGTCTGAGCCAACACGGTCTGCGATTCGGCGGTCGACCTCATCAGGACCGAGGGAGATGGGGTCAGGGCCGAGCGAGCCGATGGCAAAACCCCAGGTGGACCCGAAGGCTGGGACGAACGCCTCGCACGTTCTCGCCAGCGGAAAGACGGAGGCGATCGTATTCGCTACCGCCGAGAAGCACTGCTCGTAGAAAGCGGGTCCTGTCGGCCCGGCGTGCACGGCCAGGAGGCCCTGGTCTGAAAGGCGGTCCAGCACCAGCCGGTAGAACTCCTGAGTGTAAAGCATGTAAGCCGGCCCGCCTTCCAGGGGGTCTGGCACGTCGGCGATGACGATGTCGAACCTCTCGTCAGTCTTCTCCAGGTACTCGAAGGCATCTGCGTGGTGGAGCTCGAGCCTCTCGTCGTCGAAGGCTCCCCTGTGATGATTCGGCAGATACCGGCGACAGAGCTCGACGACCTCCCTGTCCAGGTCGACCATGACTACCCGCTCGACGCTCTGGTGTGATAGAGCTTCTCGGGCCGTGGCCCCCTCTCCACCGCCAGCTATGAACACCGTGCGTGGGTCTGGATGAGCGATCATCGGCGGCTGTACCAGGGCCTCGTGGTAGACGAACTCGTCGACCTCCGTGGACTGCGTCTTGCCGTCGAGGACAAGCTCGCGCCCAAAGGAGGGCGAGTCGACGATCATGACCTCCTGGTACGGCGTTTTGGAGGAGTGAAGGACACGATCGATGCGTTCCGCCTGAACCAGGTCCGGGGTGATGTACTCGTACAGCCACTGTCCACGCGGGGGCTGCATGCGGGAGCCGGTCATTGCTGCGTGATCGTGCTAAGCTCGCGGACCGTTCCGCGTTGGAGCTCGGTTATCGACGGTTCCTCAGATTCGAGCCGGTGGATGATGAGGTCGGCGGCCCGTCTCGGCTTCACCTTGGGTCCGCAGGTCAGAATGTCGACCGTCGCGAACGCATATTCCGGCCACGTATGGACCGATATATGCGACTCAGCGAGAGCTATCACTCCGGTGACACCCACAGGGGCGAACTTGTGAAAGCTCTCGCCAACCATCGTGGCGTCGGCCTCGGCGACCGCGTCGATCAACGAGCGCCGTACAAAATCGAGGTCGTCCAAAAGGGCAGAGTTGCACCTCTTCAGATCGAGAAGAAGGTGCGTTGCAAGGGCTTCCAATAACGAGACCTCCGTGAGTGATTCGGCTTAGAGTAGAGGGGCCGAAATTATACATCACCCGCCTGAGAGGTGAACAGAAGGGACACGAGGGATCTGAGACGAAGAGAGACCCCGGCTTTCGCCGGGGCCTCCCACCTCCGTACCGCGCTTCGAAAGCCCGGCCGGAGACGACTACGCCGCGCCGCTCCCTGACCACGGCGCAATCGACTATTGGGTAATGAGGACCTCGGACTCTATGTCAACGTCGAGGCTCTCCAGAAGATCGTGTATGCTCCCGCCGTCGAGGAGGTCGCGAATCGAGTCCAGCGATCCGATGCGGAGGCGCTGCTGAATCTGCGGCATCCCACCCCGGCCGAAGTGCCCGCCGCCGGGAATGGCGAACCCGGGCAGTCCGAACGAGTGAGTGCCGATCCCCTTCCCTGTCTGTAAGCCCTGTACCACCATCTTGACCTCGCCGTCGACGAGTACCACGAATGCCTGCTCATCGACGGCCAGACCCGACAGGTCACCGGTCCGTCTGACGCTCACGACCGTCTCGTCGGTGATCGTGAAGGTGGTGGTCGTGGACCCGTCGGCAGGGTCCAGGTCGAAGTCCCCGGCGTCGATATCGACGCGGGTAACGGTCCCACGTAGGGCCGTGTAGGTCTTGGGACCGTCGTCGGTCTCGATAACGACCTCAGCCCTGATTAGCTTGTCGGTGATCTGGGGAAGCATCCCCAGCGCCGGACCGAAGCCACCGGGCAGCTTCTTGATGTGGCTCTTGAAGATCTTGCGCGGGGCCGCCGGGTGCTCGCCGACCGTAACGGTTACGTTGACGGGCTGGCCGGCCCTTATTACGGAGAGATCTGCGTCCTCGCCCGGCACCAGGTCGGCGACTACGTTTGTGAGCTCGTGGGTGGACGCGACGTTGACTCCGGCGACCGCGAGCACTACGTCGTCCCGTTGTAGAAGACCGGCGGACGGTCCGTCGTCGAGGACATCGATTACCAGTACGCCGACATCGACCCCGAGACGCGCCTTGTCCTCTTCGGTCAGGTCATGGACGGAGATGCCGAGAAACGGCTTTTCAACGACGTCGGCGTCGTCCGCTTCCTGAGGGTTGGGCGGATTCACGGACTCCGACCCAACCGGCGAAGGCTGCCGTCCAGCCTCGATCAGGCCTGTCTGCGTCACTACCAGTGCCGAGATTCCGAGCGCGGCTACTACGATTACCGCTGCCGATGCGAGCTTATTCACTGTCCCCCCTCGTCTAAGGATTCACCAAGTACAACGCAAGAAGACGGCACCCGGTTAGCACGTCCACATCCTCACCACGTCCACCTAACCGGGCGCCGCCTTGCGAAGGGGGTCACTAATTATTACGGCTGTTGCCGTCCGTCAGATTTCTACTGGGACCGGATCAGACGACCTCGAAGGGCTCTTCGACGACCTCGCCCGCGTCGGTGACGCGGTAGGCGTTCAGGCGGGGCTCGTCCCGGTCATGGAGGAGCACCAGGAGGTAGTAGATGTCCAGCCAGCCGCTATCGAGCGCCATCCGGACGTCTGTCGACGACAGGCCCACATGCCCCCTGGTGTGCGAGTGGTAGAAGGCCAGGTACTCCCATCCGTTTTTTTCGGCGTCGAGCTCGGCGTCGAGCTGCTCTTGAGGGTCGATCTGGTAGCGGACGGGGCTTTTGACCACGTTGGTCGTTTTATAGAGGCGTTTGCCTACGCCGTCGGCCCCGGCCAGGATGCCGCAGCACTCGTTGGGGTACTCGTTCAGGGCGTGGGCGATCATGTCGTCGACGTGGCTTTTTTCTATTCGCAGCAAGTCGGCCTCCTGTGCGCGGTGGGGTTGCCTAGGGCTCGGAAGATGACCGCGGAGAACGCAGAGGGCGCAGAGATATTAAGACGGGATTGTGAAGCCTCTGCGTTCTCGGCGTCATCCGCGGTGAGTTTTTTCTGGCTCTTAGTTATATATCTGGATGCGGCGGTTTACAAGCGGGCGGTGTACGCCTTCCGGCCCTGGGAGGGCGGGTTTGAAACCCGCCCTTACGGTAGGCATCGTGGCGCTGGTCATTCTTGGCCTTCGGACTCGTGGGGGAACGGGTTCGGGGCTTCGGGCAGCAGGAGCTTGGCCTTAGGGAGAAGCTTGCGCAGCGCATCAAGGAGTTCAACGAGATTCTTGGCATGGACTCCCAGGTGCTGGATGAGAAGGAGCGCATCAACCCCGAGGCAGTGTATGCCATATACGAAGAAACCTCCGGTCGCCACCTGGGCCGGTTCGAGGGAGTGGACACCTTGATTGGGGCAACGCTGGCCGAGGCCGAAGAGTTCTTCCGCGATCTCCGGGAGCGGAACCCCCAGGAATACGAGCGCATCCGCAACCTCCGGGACGGCCTGAGGACTGCACGGCAGTCGCAAGAGGGTGCTGGAAAGGTGCTCGTTCTGGGCAAGGCCGGAGACTTCCTGCGCCTCTACGTCCGTGACCTAAAGGACCAGCCGGTGGATATTGACACGATGCAAGCTCTACAGCTAGCCACTTGTGGTCCGGAAGAATTGCCCGCAGAGTTGCCCTCCAACCTCAACCACGTTCTCACAACTGTGAAGCTGCGACTTGAGAAGGATGTGGACGACCTTTGGGCACAGCGAAAGACCAGAAGCAACTTGACCGCTGGCCAGCGTTACGTCCTAGACCAACTGGAGAAGCTCAAGCGTGAACGCCCGGTCCTGGATGCTGACGGCGGCATCGGCAAACTGTCCGAAGCGGTCTCTCGGACGCGGCAGAAGCGTTTCCAAACTGGTTGTGACCGCGTGAGGAGGAACCAGGTAGCTGGGGAAATGCTTCTGCGCAGGGTGCGTCAGCTTTACTACGATTGCGGCCTGCACCTGGAGCGTGCTGCCGCTGAGGAAGAAGAGGTGGAGATGCGCATACCGAGGATAGTGGCGGTGTACGCGCTGGTGTAGAAGAAGGGCACAGTCCCCTTGGCTAGGAACTCTTTTGCCAACACACTTGGCGCATCCCTCACGGCGGATCCCGGCGAAACCATGACAATCGAATGACCCTGCGTCTTCACGCAATCCTCACGGCGCCCACTCCGTACTCATGCTATCTTTTTGTTGGTCAGGCCGATAAGGTCTGTCGGAATAACTAAGCCCCTATAGGCTAGGAGAAACAATGCCGAGACTGATAGCGTTCATTGTCATACCCAGTATCCTGCTCGTACTTGGCGCCGCGTGCGGGTCCGATGACGAGCCAGCATCCGCGCCGACTGCGGCACCGACTTCGGCGCCGGCCGCCACTACGGCGCCACCCGCGACAGGGCAGCCGGCAGGCAAGGTCCTAGACGTGATCAATCACGATCAGGGCGGTAGCGGTAAGTACGAGTTTGAGCCCAACGAGTTCAACTTCAAGGTGGGGGAGACGGTGACTCTCAGATTGACTTCCGAGACCGAGTTCCATACCTACACCGTGGACGACCTGGGGATAGACGTCGCCGTTGAGGCCGGCGAAACGGTCGAATTCACCTTCACGTTCGATCAGGCCGGGACGTTCGGCCTCATATGCATACCGCACGAGTCTCTGGGAATGGTGGGCGCCATAACCGTCCAGTAACGGGGCCGGCGCCGACTCCCCATCGGGGAAGACCCAATCTCTCAGTCCAAAGTCCGGGACTCTCACTTGAGTAGGCCGAGACTTTGATTCAGAAACAGGAGTCTCCATGACGGACGTTACACCGGTTTCGCGCCGCAACTTTCTCAAGACGGCCGCGGGCGCGTCGGGCGCGGTTGCCGTGGGCATCTTCGCGTTTCCTGCGGGACTGGAGGTGGTGCAGGCTATAGGGCCCGGCCTTCACCGGATCACGAGGACGTATGACAGGGTGAAGATCGCGGACCTCGGAGACCTGGTCTAGGGAGAGCCGCTGGACTTCTCGTACCCGTTGGAGAAACACAGCAACTTCCTGGTCAAGCTGGGCGCGAAGGCCTCGGACGGCGTGGGGTCGGCCCAGGACATCGTGGCATTCTCCTACGCCTGCTCGCACATGGGCTGCCCGCTCGTCGGCAGGTACCGGGCGGAGCACAAGATGGTGGGCCCGTGCACCTGTCACTTCAGTACCTTCGATCTGGCCAAGAACGGCACATTGATTATTGGTCAGGCCACTCAGAGTCTTCCGCAGATGATACTCGAGCTCGATGCCGGCGCCATCTTCGCCACAGGTGTGACAGGGCTGGTCTACGGCTATCGGGACAACCTCGACGGCGGGACCGCCGTCGCCGTCAGATGAGATCGAAAGACAGGGAGCGCGCAATGCCCGACGACATGATTGGGGGTGAGGAGCCGATCGAGGCCGAAGACCATGGCCTGTGGCAGATGGCCAAAGAGGCGGGTCTATCACGGCGCAGAT
>JAQBTI010000162.1 GCA_027624995.1 Chloroflexota bacterium | reverse complement strand
GAAGCATTTTTGACTCGACGACCCGACCAATCACGGTCGTCGCCGGACCGGAGAGATATGGGGACGCTGGTAGAAGATAGGGAAGCAGGCGAGTTCCAACGCTTCTCCCACCGAAGTCGTCGGTTGTGGACCGGTTGCTTTGCTCAAGTACTAGGCGCTGGATGGGCGGACCACCAAGACCGGATCGCCGCTAGAGCGCACGACCTTGTCGGTCACGCTGCCAATCAGCCAGCGGCCAATGCCTGATCCGCTGTGGGTAGACGTGGCGATCATGTTGTTCTGCAGATTGTCCTTTGCATAGTCCACGATAGCGGTCCCTGGGTCCCCTCCCAAGACTTTCCAAGTTACGCGCAGGCCCTGGTCCCTACTGAGCTTCTCGGAGGTTTCTTTCAGGTACTCAGCGGCCTCTAGCTCCAACTTTTTCAAGATATCAATTCTATGAATCAAGATCGCCGGTCCGACGTAGAGGTCCGATGCCGTGGGCACGGACATAGCCAGTATGACGTCGAGGTCGAGATGCTTGGCCAATTGAGCAGCTATGGGCAGTACTGCTTCCGAGAGTTTGGAGGTGTCGAGAGATATGAGAATATGAGTGAGTCGACCGGGTGCTTCGAGCTCTTCCATAGGGCGGACGGTCTACAGTCACGGTTGTATTTTTCTGAGAGACGCCTCAAAAAGATGAGGGCGTTGGCTTCATATAGGTGGGGATGGCGACGCATTTTGGACTACAGCTCGAAATGTTTGTGCATAGGGACACCCGCCCGAAAGAGAATTGTCGGCGTGGTTCAACCGAGACCCCCTTTGGCCTCCCCTTTCAGGACTATCCCGGCAGAGACTCCTCGAAGAAGCGTTTCCAGTTGCGCCACATTACGTTTTCGATGTCCTCGGTAGTGTATCCGCGGGTGGCCATGACATCGGCCACCTTCTGGTAGTCAACGACGGTGTCGATCTCCAGAGGAGCGTTGATCGCTCCGCCCTGGCCGTCGGTGTCGCCGCCGATGGCCGAGTGTAGTGAGTTGCCCGCGAGCTGGGAGACGTGGTCGATGTGGTCGACGAAGTTCTCCAGCGTTACGTCCTCCTTCGTAAACGGCGGTTTCTCGGGGAGGTTTTGCCAGTCCACGCCTGGTGGCCAGATCATGTGCGCGTCCATTGAGTGGCCGATGACGGCGCCTCTTTCGATAATCCTCTTGATCTGGTGGTCGGGGAACTGGCGTTCGCCGGGGCATACCGCGCGGCAGTTCTGGTGGCTGGCCAGCACCGGGCCTTCGAAGATGTCCAACTCCTGCCGGACGGACTCGTCCGAAGTATGAGAAACGTCCAGTATCATCCCCAGCGAGTCCATCTCGTGCAGAAGCTCCTCGGCGCCTTCCATCAGCCCGCCGTCGGTCCCCGTGCCCGTACCGTGGGAGTAGCGGCTCACGCCGTAGTGAGACAGGCTTATCACGCGAAGTCCGCCCTCGAACCATTCGTGGACCTGGCCGGGCCACGTGATCGGGTCGGCCCCCTCCATTCCCACCACCATTCCAACTGGGAGGTCTTGGTAGTCGGTCGCGTTCTCCCACGAGCTAATGTGGTCCCGGAACTCAGCCGGAGTCTTGAGAAGCCGGACCTCGCCCATTGCCTCGAGGATTTGATAGTACGCGAGGTGGCCTCGTCCGGACGCGTGGGAGTGCTGGTCCGTCGTGTGGGCCCCGTGCTCGTGGCCCGGCCGACGGATGCAGCAGTCTCCAATCTTTACGAGCGCGACGGCGACCTCGCCGTTTCGCATCTCTGGAAGGGAGGCCATCGTCCCGTCGTCGGCCGATATGGACTGCGGGCTTTCCTGGGGCGGCCTCGCCCTAACTTGATCGATCGGCAGAGTCAGGTCGCGTTGCATGACGACGCCTCCATAGGCCATCGGGTAGTCGCCGTCGATAATCAGCATGGTTAGGCCTCCGGCAAATGTCGTGTGGATGGGTGCGCTGTGTCCGGACGCATTCTACGACAACTCAGGCTTCCGTGAAACCAGGTTGGCCGAAACGACTTGGGACTCATACAACCGCCTGCCACATGACTGACCGGGCGACCGTGGAGTCGAGGTCGTCGACTGTGTTGGCCTTTTGCGCGCCAGTCGGTGAAAGGGTCTTTGCATGCCGAGGGGACAATGGCCGTTCCGGACGAACATGGGTTGACGGTTGACCGCCCTCGAGCGAGCGAAATGCCAAGTGACCTTGAATTGCTGCTACCGGGTACGCCGTAGAAAACGCATGATGCGGGCAGTGGAGCGAGACGAAGTCTTAAGGGTGACGATCGCAACGGGTAACTGGTGGAGCATGGTGGACGATAGCAAGAACCTTTGAGATGACGCTACCGCTGGCTGTGTAGCCAGTAGTTGCAAAATCCCTCATTATTAGCCACGGTTGGCCAGCGCCGGGCCGACTGGTGATTTGGCGACCCCTGAATTTAGTGCACAGATCCCCGGCCAACAGCCGCCCGGGACCCGCGAAGGCGTAGATACCCTGCCCCAACGACCAGCACCACTAACCCTAGCATCCCCCACCAGGTGATCGCAGGGATCGGCGTGGCGTTCTTGCGAAGCTCGTGGACCAGCGTCCCCCGGTTCGCCAGATTATCGTCGGCGAACGCGTACAGGACCGGCGTCCGCTGCGAGACCAGTGTGAGCGGACCCGTGTATTCCTGGTAGTTGGTGCCGTCTAGTGAGTAGAGTAGTCTGGCCACGCCCGCGGGGTCCTCGGCCGACAAGGTTATCCGGCTTGAGCCCCCGTGGAGTTCTTCCTCAACGTCGATCATCGGCGGGTCCGTATCCTCGGCCTGGGCACCCGTCACGTCCACTGTTGGCTGTACCGTCGTGTCGAAAGTCCCATTGCCGTCCGAGTCGTAGGCGAGGTCCTGCGGGCCAGAAATGGTGAACGAAAGCCTGGTGGACACGCCGGCCGGCAGGACTATGTCCTGATATCGGATAGATCGGGTAGTAGTGTGCCCCGTGCCGATCCGGACCTCTATGCTCACCGGGTCGCCTGTCGAGTCGAACAGAGTCGCGTACTCAGGTGTCGCTGTCGTCGGAATGGTGACCATCGTTACGCCTCGGCCGAGCACGAAGGTATCTACGCCCGGGACTATGCCATTGAAGGCATCGTCGACACCGCCCGTGTCGTTTCCTAGAGAGTCGCTTACCGTCAAGGAGTCTGCACCTATAACCTTGACATAGTAGTAAGGCAGTGGATCAGGCTCCTGTGTGGCCTCTACGCCCTGGGCTGAAGATGCCTGCGATCCCCCCACGGACTGCAGCGGCGCGCTCAACCACTCCAAGACCTTGTCGTGGACCTGAGGGTTTTGAAGCATGTGATTGTGGTCGGCCATATCCTCTTGATCAGCGACCAAGACTGTAATCCGCTCGATGGGCGTGTTCGGGGCGTTGTAGTCACGTCCCGCGCCCCTCCTAATCGCGCTGATGAAAGGCACGGTCCCGTCACCCAGCGTGAACGTAGGCTCCGCGGTAGGCGTTCGGCTGCACGTGCCGGCCAATTGGCTACATTGTGTCTCGTAGCGAGCGACCATACTCTCGATGGTCGTCTCTCCGGGTTTGACCCCAAGGATGTGATAGTAAGAGACGCCGGAGGTATCATTTCGCCAGTCGTCCTGGCCTCCCTGGTGGAAGTTCTTACTTGTCGTCCCCGGATTGAACATTGGGGGTTCGCCATATAGGACGTTGACGAGAGCCACCATCGCATCGTAGTTGAAAATGTCGGAAGTCCGGTCGTTACCGTCGAGGTCCCGGCCGCCCTCTCTGATAGGGGCTTGTGCGCCGAGTTCGATGTAGGCGCGCGAGGTTATCAGTTGATGAGCCCCATGGAAGGAGCCTATCAACTCCTTAATGGCCTCACGTCCAGGCGGGAAAAACATGAGGTTTTCTACGAACAGGCCTGTCTCCAAGGTATACGCCAACTTGGGGGCGCCGAGCCAAGGGGCGCCGATAGTGATCATCTTGTTCACGTGGTGGTCGGCAGGGTGGTCCAGGACGTATCGACGGGCAAGAAGACTCCCCATGCTGTGGGTCAGCACGGTGACGTCCGTCGCCGGGTGGATCTGGCGTACACATTCGATGTACGCGCGAAGCAGAGAGGCGTTTGCCACATTGTCTTGCCTCCAGTCATACGCGAAGACGAACAGGTTAGGCTTCGGGTCTTCGTTCGCCTGTGAGGTATCACAACCTCCGGAGCTTCGCCTAAACGGGTCGAAACGCCCTGAAGAATCCTTGACGTCATATTCGTGGTACCCGTTGTTGGCCAACATCTGCATGAACGACCCGTAGATATCACCAGCGTGAGGATCAAAGCGAAGTACGTCTGGTGCAAGGACGTCGCGAACATTAGGATCGTGCCTCGGAAAAAGGCTCAGTTTGCGCAGGAGGACAGCGGCTGGATCTACCCAAAGCACCTCGTCATCACTATTGCGATCAACCAGTTGGCTACCGGCGATACCCGGGACGAACACGACCGGCTTTGGCGTCCCCGGTCCCCGTAGCATGATTTCACCGTTCTTGTCGGACCAGACCACTAAGGGGCCCCGGGCAGAAGCAGCGATCGATATGGTGTGTGGTTGTTGTGTGTTACCAGGATCACTCGCACCGCTTATGTCAACCTTCGTCGAAAACGTCGCTCCGCCGTCCAGGCTGGCGATCAAATTCAGGTCTGTCCGGTTGACGTCCGCCCAGGCCACGTACACCATGTCGCCCTCGGCAGCTATTTCGTAAGCATTTTGCAGGGAAGAGGAATCCAGCGTCGGCCCTGACTGGAAGGTGGCACCGGATTCCGAGCTACGCTGGAATCCACGGCTCCACGCGAGGTATACGTTGCTTCCCGATGCAGTGAGAGCAGGAGCATAGCCGACCGGATCGAACGACTGAATGATTGGGAAGCTCTCTCCCGAGTCCGAGCTCTTTTTGAACCGAAGCTTGTCCGTCGTGCCTTTCTCCGTCCAGGCAACGTAGACGTTCGACCCCGAAGCCGCCAATCTCGGCCAACGTCCGTCCAGGTCGCTCGAGGTGTATCCGCTGAGATTCTGCTCTGCCTCGAAGCTACCTCCGCTGTCGGTACTCCGCCTGAACATCATGTTGGCAAAATACAGAAAGCCGCTTGCAGCACTTGTGTCAAAGCGCTCCCAGATGACGAATACGTTCGAGCCAGACACAGTGACACGCGCATCGGTGTGAGAATAGTCGCTCGAACTGGTGCTGAGCTTCGTCGCTGACCCAAAAGAGGAGCCGCCATCGTTGCTAACCGCGATGTAGATGCCCTCTATGGTATCGAATCCACTTTTGGTCGTGTGCCACGCGACGTAAACTTTGCCGCCGGCTGCTGCAACCGAGGGAAACCTGACTTTGAAAAGAGGATCGGCCAGGTTGCTCAGGTTCTTTGCCGAGCCGAACGTCTTGCCCTTGTCGGCGCTGGCTTTGAACATGATGTTGGTCTGATCAGTACTCTCCTTGTAATCAAACCAAACTACGTACACGTTAGTGCCATCGACCGCGACCGCTGGTTGGTTAGAGTCGTCTGTGTTGTTACTAACATTGACCGGGTCGCCGAAGACGGGGGATTGAGCTTGAGCGACGGGCTCGGTTGCTACCGCATGGAGAGTCAACGCGATTGCCGCGAATGCTAGAGGCGAGATAGGTC
>JAQBTI010000161.1 GCA_027624995.1 Chloroflexota bacterium | reverse complement strand
TCAGTCCTTTCATGACTGACATTTTCCCTTAACGCTTAGCTACTGACAGAATCGTATGACATCGACAGCGCGCGTCCGTCGAGCTCCGTAAGTATGCTCCCATTACAGCCTGTTACGCGCATAGGCCGTCCGATCGGCCGGCAGCCCTGGGCCACGATAGTGTCGACGCCTATATCGCCGTGCATGGCGAGCCCCACGAGTCCAGACCGGTGCACCTCATCTCCCAGGAACAGAGCGTTGCCAAAAGGAACTTGCCCACCACTGGCGAGTCCGCCAACCTTGGGGCTATCAGGAAAGGCGTAGTCTAATCCGGTGAGCAGCCTGTCGCCCCTCACGCTGAACGGGTCCGCCAGGAGCACGAAGAGCGGGTCGGTTTGTGCGCTGGTGCCGACCCTGGTTTCCCATTCAGATGGCGGGGCGTCACCGTCTGGTAGTGCCGATTCGTCGGCGACATGGAATGGGACTAGGTCTACTCCTGGAAGAACCGCCGCGCTCAAGGCGAACCCGGGCCGATGCTCAACCTCTTTTCCTGAGCCGATCACGCCGCCCGCCGAACAGCCGACGACCATCCCCGGACCGAGACGTTCGCGTAATCTTGGAATCACGTCGTCGAACGCGGACTCGTGATGTGAGGATACGAAAGTCACGATCAGGTCGGGGTTCTGGCCTTCGAGATCACTCTCAACTCGCTCCAGACACTCGCCGATGGCGGCATCGAGCGCATTCTGCTCGGAAACGGCTGAACTCCACTTCATCATCGTGCTCCCTGGACTGAGGCTCTAAGACACCAGATCCGACCGGTTAGCCCATGTTAACATTCGGTCTTGATCGCTATCCACGAAGCGGATCGATGTACCGCTCCGCTCCTGAGAATTACGGGGGAACTAGTCTGGGCAGTCTATTCTATTGACCACAAGCGCGAGCATCCGGGCCTTCGTCGCGGTCGAACTCTCTGATGACGTCAGGCGGGAAGTCTCGAATGTGATCGGCGGTCTCGAATCGGCCCGGATTGGGGGTCTGAGGACGGTGAGTCCCGAAGGGGTGCACCTTACGCTAAAGTTCCTGGGTGACGTTCCCGAAAGCGAGATACCGGCCATTGAGTCCGCTATTTCGCTTGCGGCTGGTCCGCAAGGGCCGCAGCAGGTGGAAGTCGGTGGCTTCGGCGCCTTTCCCAACGAATCGGCGCCTCGTGTACTCTGGCTCGGGGTCGAGATACCAAGGGTCCTGCTGAATCTCAGAACGGACCTGGAAGAGCGACTGGCCTCGCTTGGCTTTGAAAGAGACCGTCGTAAGTGGTCCCCGCACCTGACGCTTGCGCGAATGCGAGACAGGGCGAGCAAGTCCGATCTCCGGCGAGCGATGCACGCGCTCGCCGAAATGCCGTCGGTGTCTCAGAGCATGGAGGTGTCGTCCATATGTCTGGTAAGGAGCACGCTTTTGCCGGGAGGAGCTGCGTATCGCATCCTCGCGAGCGTGTCTTTCCGCGGCCAGCGGTAATAGTTCGAGAAGGCGGCAGCTTGTCCGGGCTCAAACGGGAATGGTATACTTGCACCGATTTTGCAATCTCAGGGACGTGGTTCAAGAGGAGGAGTGAGTGGAGTCGAATGGGTCGCCACAATGCCGCAAGTGCCTGAGCGGGGACTTGCTCCCACTATCCGATTTCGGCAGTCAGGGTGCCCCCATCCACTATAAGGCATGGGTCTGCAGCAACCCTGAGTGCGGATTCAACATTAAGATCAGAAACGGCGATGTCTATCTCAACGAACCGATCGCCAATGGCGAGATGCACGCCCCGCGGATGAGATAGGAGCTCCGGCATTTCCCAACTCAACAGAAGGCCTGGTCCTCTCGAGGTGGTAGAATATGTGGAGGAATGTGGGAGGCGGGATGCAGGCACCTCAGAACACCCCGACGGTGACGTCTGCGGGAGGTAGGACCACCAGCCGGTTGGTCGGACTGGCACTAACGCTGGCGGGAGTATCACTACTGGTTGCCGTGGGTCTCTACTACACGTACAGCGTGTACGCTGGGACGCAGCTTGATCAGTTGAACGTCTCACAAGAAGAGGTTGTCCGCGCACTCTCAAGGAACGCAGCACAGCCCTTACGTGAAACGTTCCGGCCCGTGGCACTGTCTGAGCCCACAAGAGGCCCCGTTCAGCAGGCCCCGTCGGTCTTCCCGGTCTCAAGCTATGACACAGTCTATCCGGGCTTCCAGATCCACCCCAAGTACTGGGACCAGCCACTGTGGGCCGGACCAGACCCCTATCCTCACGTTGTAACCGGCCTGCCTCCGGGCTTCATCGCTGTATCCGGCGAATCCGCGGTCTCCCCGGCAGGTTTCGGCGCCACCACTCACATCGGCATACCGATCATCGGGGTGGACTCTGGTGTAAAGGACTTGGAGATCGTTGACCTGGGAAACAGCCAGGCATACGAGAACCCCGACAACGTCGTCGGCCACATCCCAGAGACGGCCACGCCCGGTGAGCTGGGTAACGGTTGGTACTTTGGCCATCTGGAGAGTCCACTTCGAGGCGAAGGGAACGTCTTCCGGCGCCTCCCAGACATACCGAAATACCTGAGGGACGGCGAGCCCGTCTACATAACACTCGAGAGAGATGTCGGCGCTTACCTCTACCGCGTCACGGCGACGAAAGTCGTCCACGAAGACGACCTCCGGCTGTACGACTCCGACGACGCGACGATTACGCTCGTCGCATGCGTCCCTCGGCTGGTATACGACTACCGCCTCCTGGTGACCGCTGAACTGGTAGGTGTCAGCGGCTGAGGTCCCAAACCCTTCGTAGGCGGCCTACTTTTGCAGTCCGCAGCCGAGCAGCTAGCTAGATCTTGTTCAAATTCCTCCAAGGCCGCGGCAGAGAACGGACAGTCCGCGCGGTCGAAAAGACCCGCAAGACCTGGTTCTCACGCGTCGCAACCATCTTTGACCGGCCTCGTCTCGATGACGAACTCTGGGACCAACTGGAAGAGGTCCTGATATCAGCGGACGTAGGAGTGCCGACCACTCAGAGGCTTCTGGACCACCTTCGGCTCGAGACGAAAGAACAGCGAATCACCGCGCCGGACCAGGCCCTGCAGCTGCTAAGGGACCGAATGCTGGAAGTCCTCGACGTCGATGGCGCAGCCGATCGTTTGACCGTCGAGAAGCCGCCTCTGGTTCTCCTGATGGTGGGAGTCAATGGCGTCGGCAAGACCACCAGCATCGCAAAGCTGGCTAACGCCTTCAAGCTGGAGGGACGTTCGGTCCTATTTGGTGCGGCCGACACCTTCAGGGCGGCGGCGATCGAACAGCTGCAGGTCTGGGGCAAACGGCTGGAAATAGATGTCATTGCCCACCAGTCCGGGGCCGACCCCGGTGCCGTGTGCTACGACACGTTGGATGCGGCAAAGTCTCGCGGCACGGATGTCGTAATCATTGACACGGCGGGCCGGCTTCACACCCGCACGAACCTCATGGAGGAGTTGAAGAAGGTCTGGCGGGTCATCGAACGACGCGGCATCGGCGAGTCAAGCAAGGTCCTGCTGACGATCGACGCCACGACAGGGCAGAACGGCCTGACACAGGCACGCGCCTTTACCGAGGCCATCAGATGCGACGGCGTGTTCCTTGCCAAACTCGACCACACCGCCAAGGGTGGAGTCGTCTTGGCCATCGCCGATGATCTCGGGCTTCCCGTCCTCTACATAGGTACCGGCGAGCAACCCGACGACTTCGCCGCCTTCGACGCACGAGACATGGTCGATGCACTTTTGGGAAGCGCCACTGGACCATAGCACTCTCGCTGACAAGCACGGTCTCCGCTCTCCTTCAGAACATCTCCGCCGTCAATCCCACGCGTATATAATGTCGCAATGCTAAACGCCGTCTGGTGGCTCCTCGTGGCCGAAGTGATCGGCCTGGCCGCCTTTCCGTTGGCATACTACCTCTTGCCCAGCCTCCGCGACCGGGGTTACTCCGTTAGCAAGGCCTTTGGCCTCCTCCTGATCGGGTACGCCACCTGGATTCTCAGCCAGCTTCAGTTGGTACCCAGCACTCAGGCGTCCATAGCGGCTTTGCTTCTCATCCTGGCAGCACTTTCCTCGTGGTATGTATGGCGGAAACGGGCAGAAATGGCCGCGTTCGTGCGCCGCGAATGGTTGGTCATCGCGGCGGTCGAGGCGGTATTCCTGGTCTTCTTCGTGGGCTGGACGCTCTACAGGGCTTACGACCCGGCCATCGACCACACCGAACAGCCGATGGACTTCGCGTTCCTCAACGCTTCCATACAAACCACAACCGGGTCTCCAGCAGATCCTTGGCTAAGCGGAGAGTCTGTCAGCTACTACTACTTCGGTTACTGGATGATGGGGGCGCTGAGCGAGCTGACGGCGATCCCGTCCAACATTTCCTACAATCTGGCGTTGGCGCTCATACCTGCCATGGCCGCCCAGGCGGTCTTCGGCCTCGTGTACGGCATGGCTCGCAGTCGAACGGCGCGGGTGGGTCCGGCGATAGCCGGATCGGTCGCCGCCGTCCTCCTGTTCGGCGTCGCAGCAAACCTCGAAGGGGTGATCGAGTTCATGCGTGCGAATGCAATGGGCACGCAGGGCTTTTGGGACTGGCTGCGCATCGACGGTCTGAATGGGCCGTTGGAGCAGCCGGTCGAAAGCTGGACGCCTGACGAGTTCTGGTGGTGGTTCCGCGCAACTCGTGTAATCAACACCTTCGACGGCTCAGTTGGACTCGACTACACCATCCAAGAATTCCCATACTTCAGCTATATTCTGGGCGACCTCCACCCTCACGTCATGGCGATTCCGTTCGCCCTGCTGGCCGTCGCATTCTGTTGGGACCTCTTCCGGCGCGACATCAGCCTGTGGTCATGGCGCGATCGGACTCCATATTTATATCTGCTAGCGCTGGCGCTTGTACTGGGCGGGCTCGCTTTCACCAACATGTGGGACTTTCCCACATATGCATCGCTCATGCTCGGCGTGGCCGCTCTCAAGAGCTACTCACTCGCGACTCGAGGAGGAGTAGTCGGACTAACCCGTGCGACACTCCGGGTATTCATACCCCCGCTATTGGCGGTGGCGGCCATAGCTATGGCATTTATCCTATTCTTGCCGTACTACCTCTCGTTCAAGAGCTCGGTATCGGGAATCGAGCCGGTCCAGGCGGCAACCACGCGGCCAGTACATTTGGCTATTGTGTGGGGACTCTCACTTGTCGTCGTCGGACCCTTCATTATCACGACTTTCTGGCGGACCACGCTGAAGAGCGACTGGGCGCGGACCTCAGCGCTGGCCCTGGTGATCGTGGCCACGCCTGTCATCGTATGGGCTTTTTTGCACCTCGAAGCAGGCGGGTCGACTGGTGACATTTCGGGGCGAATATTTCAGGTGCTGCCGCTGGGCGCGCTGATCGCCGTAGGAGTCTATACAGCGTTTTGGTCCGTAAGAGAGGAGGGCGAGAGCGGCAAATCGTTCGCACTTGCGGTGGCCGCTCTCGGCCTGATGCTCATCATGGGCCCGGAGCTGCTGTTTATCGAAGACTCGTTTGGCACCCGCATGAACACCGTATTCAAGCTCTACTACCAGGCGTGGATACTGCTCGCGCTGGCCGGAGGCTTCGCCGTCTACTACTGGGTAGACCTCCGGGCTGGGCTGACCGGCTGGAGGCGGTCC
>JAQBTI010000160.1 GCA_027624995.1 Chloroflexota bacterium | reverse complement strand
CCCGCCGCTCCGAAAGGTGGGCCCGTACGGCTACGACAGCCCGCAGCGCTACCACACCGTCGAAAAAGTCACCGTGCCCCACGGTCTAGGCATCGTCGAGGAGTTCAACTACGCCAAGGACCACACGAGCAGACCGATCAAGGCCACATGCCCGGGTCCCCTGACCATCACAATGCATATCCGACCCCGCGAAGGCTACAAGGACCGCCTGGAGCTGGCCTCGGAATTCGCAAGCGTAATCAACGCTGAGCTCAAGGCGCTGGTGGCGGCAGGCGCTGACTTCATCCAGATCGACGAACCCTCCTTCGCAGTGATCCCCGGCGAGGTCAAACAGTGGGTCGAGTTGTACAACGCCTGCGTCGAAGGCGTCGACGCCAAGCTCGCCCTGCACATCTGCTTCGGCAACCTCTCCAGCCGCCCGCGCGGCAAGAGGACTTACCGTTGGATGTTCCCGGAGCTGCTCGACGCCCGGGCCGACCAGCTTGTCCTGGAGTTCGCCAATCGTGAGATGTCCGAGAGCGGTCTCTGGGGAGAGCTCGGACTCGACATGGAGTTGGGCGCTGGCGTCATAGACGTGAAGTCCTTCTACGTCGAAAAGCCCGAGGACGTCGCCGAGCGCATTCGGCTCTTTCTCGACCAGGTCCCGCCCGACAGGCTCTACATCAGCCCCGACTGCGGCTTCTTCCAGCTCCCCAGGTGGATCACCTACCTAAAGCTGCAGGCCATGGTCGCCGGCACCAACATCGTCAGAAAAGAGCTCACCGGCTAGCAGCCTCTTCTCCCGCTGGGAGAGGATTGAGAGCCTGCCCTGAGCTTGTCGAAGGGTGAGGGCGTTCCCGTGGGGCCGGCGGATCGGCTCTCTAACCGGCCCTGGGACTGAAGTCCCAGGTTCGGTCCGCTAACCCCGGACTTCAGTCCGGGGACCCCAAGCCGAAAAAGAGACCTATATGAAACCCCTCTCCCACATAACCGTCATCGACCTCACCGTCAACGCACCAGGGCCCTTCTGCTCCATGGTCCTGAGCGACCTCGGAGCCCGCGTAATAAAGGTCGAGCCTCCCGGGGGCGACCCGCTCCGTCACGACCCCGCCATATTTGCTGAGTTCAATCGGGGTAAGGAGAGCATCGAGCTCGACCTCAAGACAGAGCAGGCCAAGCATGTTCTCCGCAGACTCGCAAGAAAAGCCGACGTCGTGCTCGAAGGCTCGCGCCCGGGAGTAGCCAGGCGACTCGGAGCCGACTACCCGACACTCTCGGCCGAAAATCCCGGGCTTGTCTACTGTTCCATCTCAGGCTTCGGCCAGGATGGCCCCTGGAGGGACAGGCCCGCCCACGATCTGAACTACCTCGCCCTCAGCGGCTATCTGGCCGTGCAGTCGGCTATGGAGGGACGCCCATGGCCGCCCACCGTCTTGCTGTCCGACCTTGCTTCGGCTCTGTACGCCTCGACCCTTGTCCTGGCCCAGATCAGCGGTCGGGACGCATCGGGCCGAGGCGGCTACATAGACCTGTCCATGACCGACGCTGCCCTGTCCTTCATGTCGCCCGAGATCGCCCGCCGGTCCGAGCATCCTGACAAGGCCGGCCGGCCCAACGTCGCATCGATACCGCACTACGACCTCTTCCAGTGCGCCGACGGCAGGTGGTTCAGCCTCGGCATAGTCCACGAGGACCACTTCTGGGACCGGCTCTGTGCCGCCGCGGGCTTAGACGATCTGGCCGGGCTCAAGCACGATCAGCGCATGGTGCGTGCCGAAGAGATACGAGGCCGGTTGACAGACACCTTCAGGCAGCGCTCCTCGGACGTCTGGGAGGAGATGCTCGCCGAGGCCGATGTCCCCGGCGCCGCCGTTGTCGAGCTCGAAGACACCGTGGAATCACCGCAGTTCGAGGCCCGCGGTGCGTTCGTAGACATAGACGGCCGCAGCTACGTAGCCCAGCCTGCCAAGCTCTCCACCGGTCCGATCGACCCCGAGAAGGGACCACCAGGGCTCAACGAGCATGGCGCCAAGATCCTCCAAGAGCTTGACTATTCCCAGTCCACATCCGAAGCTGTACCTTAGCCAGCCAGTCGGAGACCCCCTGACAAACCAATACCAGATCGGCAACTACGAAGAGACCTACAAAAACTTCCGCCTGGAGGTCCCCGAGCGGTACAACTGGGCCTACGAGGTCTTCGACCGCTGGGGCAACGACCCCGCTAAGACGGCCATCGTCTGGGTCGGACCGGACGGGGCTTCCCGCGAGGTCACGTTCCGCGAGCTCGGAGAGCGCTCCAGACGAACAGCAAACCTCCTCGCGGGCCTCGGCGCCGAGCCGGGTGACCACATCTTCGTCATGCTGCCGCGCCTTGTCGAGTGGTGGGAGGTACTCCTCGGCTGCATCCGTGGCCGGTTCGTATCGGTGCCCGGCACGACCTTGCTGACGACCAAAGACATCTCCTACCGGCTCAACGCCGCCAGAGTAAAAATCGCAATAACCGACCCCGAAAACGTCGACAAGATCGAGGCGGTCCGGAGCGAGTGTGCGACCCTCGAGAAAGTCATCGTCGTCGGAAAGACTCCCGGTGTCCCCAGCTACGAAGACCTCATGACGTCGGCATCCCCGGACCTCCCCAATCCCAACAACCTGTCCAGCGATCCCCTCATGGGCTACTTCACGTCCGGCACGACCGGCTACCCCAAGATGGTCATAAACACCCATGCGTCCTATCCCATCGGTCACGTGATCACCGGGAAATTCTGGCTCGACAACAGGCCCAGCGACCTACACTTCACCATCTCGGACACCGGCTGGGCCCAGGCGGCCTGGACCCTCTTCTTCGCTCCCTGGACTATGGGAGCAGCCATACTGGCTTGGGACCAGCGCGGAGCGTTCGATCCGGACGCCACGCTCCGCCTGCTGGAGGACCACCCGGTCACGACCTTCTTCGCCCCGCCCACGGCCTACCGGATGCTTTCCCAGACGGACCTGAGCAAATACAAGCCCAAGGCGCTGCGGCACTGCGTAGGCGCGGGAGAGGCCGTGAACCCCGACCTGATCGACACCTGGCGAGAGGGCACCGGCCAGCACATCTGGGAGGGCTACGGACAGACCGAGACCGTTCTAGTAGCTGCCACCTTCCCGGGGATGAAGCACAAGCCTGGCTCGATGGGTGTGGTGGCCCCAGGGTTCACCCTAGGCATCGTCGACGAGGACGGTAACGAGCTTCCCAGGGGTGAAGAGGGCGAAGTCGCCGTCCTGGTTAAGCCCGACCGGCCCGTCGGCCTCTTCTCGGGCTACTTCGAGAACCCCGAAGCCAACGCGAGTTCATTCCGTGGCGACTGGTATCACACCGGAGACCGGGCATCCAGGGACGAGGACGGATACCTGTGGTTTGTGGGCCGTGCCGACGACGTCATCATCAGCGCGTCGTACAGGATAGGCCCGTTCGAGGTAGAGTCCGCCGTAGCCGAGCACCCATCGGTGGCTGAGACTGCGGTGGTCGCCAGCCCGCACGAGGTAAGAGGTCAGATCGTAAAGGCCTACATCGTCCTGGCCGAAGGGTACGAGGGGTCGAGCGATCTCACAAAGCAGATACAGGACCACGTGAAGAACGTAACCGCGCCCTACAAGTACCCGCGCGAGATCGAGTACGTCACCGAACTGCCGAAGACCGTCAGCGGCAAAATAAGACGCACCGAGCTCCGCGACAGAGAGCTGGCCCGCAAACGTAGCGCACAATAGCCCTGCGCCGACGGATCACTCTGTATGCATCCATCGCCGACCGACCTCCGTGAGAAAGGGATTCCTAAGGGAGGACGAGTCCTCCCTTTTGGCGGGGGCCAGGGGGATGGCCGATACCATAGCCGAGTGTCTCGGCTGATACAAAGTAAAACACCCGAGCCCCCGGACACCGACCGCGATCCAGAGGAACCCGAGGAGAAATCCCTTGTCAAACCCAGTAAGCCTCTACGATATGGAATCCATGGCCAAACTCCGCATGGACCACACGTCCTGGGAGTACGTCGCCGGAGGAGCCACCGATGAGATCACATTGCGTCGGAACCGCGAGGCCTTCGGTGAGATCGCCATTAACCCGAGGTTTCTGGAGGAGCTGACGCCGCACGAACTGTCCACGACCGTCCTCGGCCAGAAGATCGACCTCCCTATAATGGCGGCCCCTACGGGGGCCCAGTTCCTGGCTCATCCCGACGCAGAAGTAGGCGTTGCACGCGGCGCTGGAGCCGTCGGTACCCTGACCACGGTGGCTACCGGCGCCTCACACACCGTCGAAGAGATCGCCCGGGCCGCCTCCGGTCCGCTCTGGTTCCAGCTATACCACCTTCACGACGATGTCACGGAGTTCATGGTCAAGAAGGCCGCGGCCGCGGGATTCTCGGCCTTATGCCTCACCATCGACGGCGTAGGCGGAGGGCCGAAAGAGAGAGACGCGCGCAACAACTTCAACCCCGGAGCGGAGAGGTTCTGGGCAGATCTCAGAGAACGCCCTGATCTCTTGGAAAAGGCCAAATGGGATGACCGCCACTCCCGCCGGCCAACGTGGGAGAAGCTGCAGTGGTTCAAGTCGCTCTCGTCGATGCCTCTGATCGCCAAGGGCATTCTGACCCCGCGAGACGCCGAAAAGTGCGCCGATCGCGGAGTGGATGCCATCGTAGTGTCGAACCACGGCGCCCGAGTAATCGACACCACCCTCGCCTCCATCGAGGCCCTTCCTGCAATCGCGGAGGCTGTGGGAGACCGGGTCGAGATCTACCTCGATTCTGGCGTGCGACGTGGCACCGACGTGCTCAAGGCGCTGGCCCTCGGAGCCCGCGCGGTGCTCGTGGGACGGCCGATAATGTGGGGCCTGGCGATCGACGGCGCCGCCGGTGTCCAGACCATGTTCGAGATACTCAAAGGCGAGCTAGAGTCCGTCATGAACTTCACCGGAGTCAGCTCCATCCACGATATCGATCCCTCCATGGTCACCCTAAACTGGCGTTGAACCCGCTAGCTGGTGTGCAACCGGGGACATGGGTGACACTCAGACCGGGGATGTGGGCGCAGGACGGAATTCTCGTAGAAGGATCCGTCGTGTTCCATTCTGTTCCGTCCAGCTTGGAGTGTCTGTTCGAGTCGGTACGCGATGGAACAATGATTGGTATTGGATGGAGGAAGAATCGGTGTGCGGTTGGATAAAAATGGGACGGGTCCGGCTGTAGCCCCCGGACTTCAGTCCGGGGTTGTGGGCCGCTGGCAGAGGCCCCTCGCGCGCGGGAGCGTGTCCTATTTTGTTCCATTCTGTGTCACTTAGCTTGGGGGTTGCTTGTCGGAATCGGCGCATGATGGAGTAAGAGCGGAGCGCCACCGAGCAGGAATCGGAACCCGGTGGAGCAGGAATTGAACAGCCTGTTGCAGCGCCCGGACTGAAGCCCGGGGTTTGGGCGTCTGCCAGGGCAGGTTGAGAATCCTCCGGACAGAAGTCCGGGGTTTGGTCTGAGGCCTTGCCCTGATCGCCGATTTTCTTTTGGAGCGTTCCGTCCTGTTCCATTCTGCTCCCCTCCAGCTTTGGGTCTGCGATTCGGGTGGGCCTCGGTGGTCGATGGTTGGTATGTGGTCGGAACGTCGGTGGAATAGAAAAGGGACGAGCCCTTTGGGGTCCGTCCCACTGGATAGAGAATAGCACAACTGTGCTGGTTAGTCAAGAGGTCGCACGGGAAGG
>JAQBTI010000159.1 GCA_027624995.1 Chloroflexota bacterium | reverse complement strand
ACATGCTGGTGTTCGCCCCGAGCCTCGCGACCGTGCAGCGCATCAACTCGGCCCTGGAGTCGAAGGGCGCCCTGCACAGCGACGGCAGGCCCAGCCTCCGGGCGACCCCGCGTGAGCTGGTGTCCATACTCCTGGATATCGACTCCCGGTGCTTCGTTATCCCTGCCCATGCGTGGACGCCGTGGTTTGGGATATACGGCTCGAAGTCGGGATTCGATTCGCTGGAAGAGTGCTTCGGGGACACCTGGGAGCACGTACCGGCCATCGAGACCGGCCTGTCCAGCGACCCGGCCATGAACTGGATGGTGCCGGAGCTGGATGATCGCGCCATCGTATCGTTCTCTGACGCGCACTCGCTGCCCAGGATGGGACGGGAATTGACCTACTTCAACGGCGAGCTCAGTTACGACGGGTTACTGAGCTCGCTGCGGACTCAGGACATCGCCTACACCATCGAGTTCTTTCCCGAGGAATGGAAGTACCACCACTCCGGGCACCGCAAGTGTGGTGTGAGCCTTTCGCCGGCCGAAGTGGCTGAAGGCGGTGGACGCTGCCCCAAGTGCGGGCGGCGATTGACGCTTGGCGTGCTCCAGAGGGTCCATGAGCTCGGACGGCGGGAGGTCGAGACGCGTGTCGATGAGGAGGGGTTCACGCGGTCAGTCGACGGACGGCCGCCGTTCAGGTCGATGGTCGCGCTGGACCTGATCGTCGCGGAGAGCCTCGGGGTCGGGGTGAAGACCAAGATGGTCAGGACGACCTATGGCAAACTGATTGCCGAGTTGGGCGGCGAGATGTCGGTCCTCATGGAAGCGACTACGGACGATATCGCGCGTGTCGCAGGCGATAGGGTTGCCGAAGGCGTTTACCGGGTGCGCAGGGGTCAGGTTCAGATAGAGCCGGGCTACGACGGCCGGTACGGTACGGTCAAAATATGGGGAGGGAAAGGTAGAGGCCGGAAGGCTTCCGGTGCTAAAGTACTCCACTGACCGGCACCCTTCGTCCCGCTGTTCGGAGTGACGAGTGACAAGAAAAGCGTCCAACAAGGTGATGACCGCCCAAGAGGCCGTCAAGCGATTCGTCCACGACGGCGCGACGGTCGGCATGGGCGGCCAGAGCATCGGGCGCTGCGCCATGGCCGTAACACACGAGATCGTGCGTCAGGGCATCAAGGACCTCACGCTGGTCGGCTGCAACCTCTCGATGTCCATGGACATCCTGGTCGGGGCTGGACTGGCCAAGCGGACCGAGTGCGGCACCGGAAACTTGGAACGGTTCGGAACGACCTTCCGGTGGCGCAAGGCCATCGAGGACAGGACACTGGAGGTCGAAGACTACAGCCACCTGGCGATGGCGTCCCGATTTCTCGCGGGCTCGCTCGGGCTACCATTCATGCCGTCCAAGAGCATGCTTGGGACGGACATCCTCAACAAGCAGATCGCGAACGGCTCGGACGCCTTCCGCGTGATCGACAATCCCTGGGACCTAGACGAGCCGGTGGTGCTGCTGCCTGCGTGCAAGCCCGACGTGTCCATCATTCATGCTCAGAAGGCCGACCAGATGGGGAACATCATCATCGAAGGCTTCACGACTCAGGAGCCCGAAATGGTCAAGGCGTCGTCCTCGGTTATCGTGAGCTGCGAGGAACTGATCAGCTCTGACGAGGTCAGAAGACACCCTGACAGGACGACCGTCCCGTACATCTTCGTCGATGCCGTCGTGGTGCAGCCCTGGGGGTCGTTCCCGACGTCGACCTACGGCCATTATGAGCACGACCCGGAGCACTTAAGGCGATATCAGGCCTGTGCGAGGCCGGGCGGCGAGGCTTACGAGGAATACCTGCGGGAGTTCATCTACGAGTGCGAGAACTTCGACGAACACCTGGACAGGGCAATCAGCAGCGCGCGACGCGAAGAACTACGTGCATCGATGCAGAAGTTGCTCTGATGGCTGAAGCGTATTCACTTGATGAGTTGATGGTGGTCGAGGCGTCCCGTCACATCTCCGACTGGGACACTGTAATGGTCGGGACGGGGCTGCCGATGGTGGCGAGCCTGTTCGCGCTAAAGAATCACGCGCCAAACATGTGCTACGTGGTGGAGACGGGGGGCATTGCGCCCGAGATTCTCGGCACGCCCAGTTCGGTCACCGACGCCAGGGTAATGTATCGCGCGGTGCGGCATGGCTCTCTGCTCGACGCGCTCGGAGGCGTACTTCAGCGAGGCCTGGCCGACGTCGCGTTCCTGGGCGGGGCGCAGATCGACCAGTTCGCCAACGTGAACTCGACGGTGATCGGCGACTACAACAGTCCCAAGGTCAGGTTCCCGGGCAGTGGAGGCGCAAACGACCTGGCGTCGCACGCCAAGAAAGTGCTGATCATCACTCGGCACGAGAAGCGACGGTTCCCCGAGCGGTGCGACTTCATCACCAGCCCAGGCTACATCGACGGTCCCGACGGTCGAAAGAGGGCTGGTTTAACGTCTCCATACCCGGACATCTTCGTTATTACAGACCTGGCCGTGATGGCTATCGACAAGTCGACCGGCAGACTGAGAGTCGAGGCCCTCATGCCGGAAGTCTCGCTGGAGCGGGTGAAAGAGAACACGGGATTCGAGCTTCCGGACGGCGACACGGAGCCCGTCGAGCCGCCGACTGAGGCAGAATTGCGTCTGCTTCGCGAGGAAGTGGACCCGGGCGGCGAGTACCTTAAGACGCCGGAGTAGCCGACTTAGCGACTGTCATCCTGAACGAAGCAAAGGATCTCGTGAAGGGCTGGGCGACAGGCACTCTTCATTCGGTCTCGGAAGTCATGCATCGGAGGCGAGTCCATATGATCAATCCCATCAATCCCAGCCATGTTTACGATCTGGTTGGCGTCTCGGACCCGGCGATCTCGCCGGATGGCGAGCGGGTCGCCTTCCTGCGCTCTTGGGTTGAAAGAGAGAGCGGTGGGAAGGCCGAGGCACGGTCTCAGATCATGATGACCGATGCCTCCGGCGGAGAGGCCACGCCCTTTACGGCAGGCCCGAAGGACAGCCAGCCGAGGTTCTCGCCGGACGGCTCGACGATCGCTTTCCTCAGGCGTGACGACAAGAAACGCGGCCAGGTCTGGCTGATCTTCACCGCGGGCGGGGAGGCTCGGCAGCTCAGCGAGCTACAGGGTGGAGTGGACGATTTTGTCTGGTCGCCGGACTCTAGCTTGCTGGCTGCCGTTTCGGATGTCGACCCGGACGCCAAGCCCGAGTTGGATGAGTCGGATCACGTGCCGAAGGTCAAAGTGGCAAGGCGGATTCGGTACCGCGAGGACGGCGGCGGCTGGCGCGGTGACGCCTTTCGGCAGCTGTTCGTCGTCGACGCCGCCACGGGCGAGTCCCGCCAACTCACCTCCACCGAGGGCGACAACTGGTCGCCGGCCTGGTCACCGGACGGCGCGAGCGTTGCTTACGTGTGCGACGCGGAAGAGGGCCGTGACATAAGGGACGTGAACGGAGCATACGTCGTCTCGGCAGCGGGCGGTGAGCCCAAGCGGTGGTCGGACGGACTGGTTACCGTAGTGCGTCCGGCATGGTCGCCTGACGGCTTGAAGATCGCCATACTCGGCTCAGAGGACCCGGAAGCGGTGGTCTCGAATCAGGGGTGGGTCTATGTACTGGAGTCCGGAAAGGCTCCCCGTCGCCTCACCGATGACACGATCAAGCCGCAGGCAGGATACGGCGGTGCGGCGTCGTCGGCCACACAGGTCCGGTGGACCGGCGACGGCAACCTGCTGTTTGTGGCCGACACGCGGTCGGATTCATACATCTATAAAGTCTCCGTGGAGGACGGCAAGGCGACCAGGGTCGCGGGCGGGACGGGGCAGTGGACGGCCGCGGCGTTCGACGCTGCCGGAGACCGGGCGGCGGCGGTCTTGTCATCCCCGGGCTCACCTTCCGACGTGTATTCCGTCGACCTCTCTGATGGGACAGCTAAGCAACTTACCGACTACAACCGCGACTACTTCAAAGACCACCCGGCGGCCACCGTGGAGCGGTTCTCGGTATCACGTGGTGGAATGGACATCGAGTCCCGGCTCTATCTGCCGCCCAATTTCGATCCATCCGGCCTGTATCCACTAGTGCTGACCGTTCACGGCGGCCCGCACAACGCCTACTACGACGACTTCAACACAACTCAACAGGTACTGGCGACCAACGGCTATCTAGCGCTGGCGGTAAATCCTCGGGGCTCCTCGACCTACGGAGTCGACTTCATGAAGGCCGTGCAGCAGGACTGGGGCGGCGAAGACTTCCTGGATATACTCGCCGCTGTGGACGGGGTTGTGTCCAGGCCGTACGTCGATGGCGACCGACTGGGAATCACCGGATACAGCTATGGTGGGTTCATGAGCGCCTGGGCCATCGGGCAGGACACTAGGTTCAAGGCGGCGGTCGTCGGTGCGCCATGCACCGACCTGACGACCATGCATGGGACGTCGGACATCGGCGTGTCTTTTGGGGAGGTCGAGTGGGGCGGGAGCAGGCATGAGGCGCTGGAGGCGTATCTCGCACATTCGCCGATCACCTATGTGGACCGCGTCGAGACGCCGGTGCTGCTGTTGCACGGCGAGGACGACGTGAGGTGTCCGATAGGCCAGAGCGAGCAGTACTTCGTGGCGCTCAAGCGACTGGGCAAGCCGGTAGAGATGGTGCGGTTCCCGGGCTGCTCTCACGGCTTCCAGCGCTCCGGCCCGCCGAACCTCCGCGAGGAGTACCTGGCCCGCATGCTGGCCTGGTTCGACAGGTATCTTGGAGCCCCCTCACCTTAGTTTTCACCCGCGTTGGGGCTCACACCCAGGGGAAGTCCAGGGTAGGTGTGTTGGCGTAGCGGTCTGTCTTGAGTACTAGCCTGGCGCCACAGCCTGGGGCGAGCCGCACCGCGAAGGACGAGCCGTCGATCTCCTGGGTTGTACCTCGGAGCTCGGCGCTGCTAACGACGTGCTCGGCGTAGGCCCCGCCCTGGACGATGACGACCTGCTCTTCCACCTGGTTGATGTTGACCAGTGTCACGGCGGCCTCATCGGCGGTCAGGTTGTCCACAAGGGCCGCGACGTCCTGTGGGACTCCGGCACGCCGTCGCTCCGGGTCGAAGTACCGGACCCGGCTATGCATCGGATAGGCAGCGTTGGTGGTGGGCAGGCCGCCGAGCATCGTCTGGACGAGGATTCCGCACCATCCGGGATTGAATTTCATCGGGTCGTCAGACATTCGCGTGTCGGGCGTCAACATCTCCTCTCGGACGCCTTGAGCGTGCCGCCGCACGTTGTCAAACTCTCTCTGCATCTCTCGCACGGGAAACTCGGGGTCGTGTCCTTCGAGGAACGATAGCCAGCCGTTCTCAGGCACGCGGCTGCGGTCGGCCTTGTCCATCGACCAGTAGTAGGTCTCCAGGGCGCCCGACGAGAAGGGCTCCGGCCTGAAGTCGTACCACCCGTCGTCGCCGAACATGCGTGGGTACATCGTCACGCCGTCGATCTCTCTTGCGTTGGAGTTCACCCCGTCGATGGTCCCGCGGACGGCGTCAACATAGCTGCGGTCGCCGGTCAAGAGCAGGGCGTTCCCAAAACCCAGGAAGTAACGCAACGCGAAGAACGGCCTGTGTTCGAGCTCGCCGGTCTGCGGCACGACTACAGTGAAGCCCCAGCCGTAGGTCCCGCCGTACCACTTGCCGTC
>JAQBTI010000158.1 GCA_027624995.1 Chloroflexota bacterium | reverse complement strand
CGCCGTTGGTCCAACTGACT
Source organism: Chloroflexota bacterium (assembly GCA_027624995.1). Taxonomy (GTDB): domain Bacteria; phylum Chloroflexota; class Dehalococcoidia; order Lucifugimonadales; family CATQGZ01; genus CATQGZ01. Next base: position 5,693 of record JAQBTI010000158.1, on the reverse strand, counting down.
ATTGCCGCTCACGACAGAGGTCACGGTTCCGGCCTGTCCTTCACCGGCTAGTCACGCTAATCGCAGTAGGCCTTCAACTACAGGCACTAACTCGTGGAACCTTTCGGGCGCGCCACTCGTCTATACAGTGAGCCTAGTAAATGGTAAGCCGGAAGCAGAGCCGGGGCACCAATTCTCATACACAGGAGGATCACCATGAAGAAGCTCAAGACCCTAGTCCTGGCGGCCGGGCTGGCCGCAATCGTCGCTCTCGCGGCCGCGTGCAGCGATGACGATTCCACCAAGAAAGCAGAAGGAACCAGCAATACGGCCACAGTGCCCGCCTCGGCCAGCGCGCCCGGCGGCGCCAGGACCGGTCAGGAGGCATCGCCCGCTGCGCTGGCAGGTCTGCCGGCAGCCCCTCAATATCAGGTCGGCAGCTCCCAGGCAGGCATATGGGTCACCGGTCAAGGCACCGTGACACTGGCGTCCGATCTGGCCCTGTTAAGCCTCGGCGTAGAGGCGCAAGGGGAGACCGTATCGGACGCGCTGGCCGACGCGGCGATCGCAATGGACGGTATTAACGCCGCTTTGCGAGACCGGGGGATCGAAGACCGAGACGTGCAGACCCAGTACTTCAACATCAGGCCCCAATACGAGTTCCCGGAGATCTTACAGGGTGGGATCAGAACCAGGACCCAGGTGCTGGTGGGATACTTTGTAACCAACACAGTGATAGCGAAAATAAGGGACCTCGACTCGGTGGGCTCCGTCATCGACGAGGTTGCAACGGCCGGCGGCGACGCCACACGGATGAACAGCATTCGTTTCACCGTCGAAGACGATGCGCCCTTTGCAGTCCAGCTCCGCGAGCTGGCTGTGAACGATGCCCTGGCCAAGGCCCGGCACTTTGCCGACCTCGGTGGAGTGACGCTGGGACGCATGGTTTTCATCACCGAATCTGGTGGAGGCAGCCCGATCGTTCAGGACTTCGCGGCCGAGTCGTTCGGGCTCGCAAGGGCAGCCTCGGCGCCGACGACGTCGATCAGCGGCGGTGAGCTCGATCTACAACTAAACGTGCAAGTCGTCTTCGAAATCCAGTAGGGGCGCTCGACTCTACCGGCTTCCTTTGCAGAGCCCCGATGATTCGGGGCTCTTGCATTCTGTCACCGCTCGCGTTTGCGCCTCCTCCGCTCCGATTGCTAGAATTGCCCCATCCACCGTCGAGAGAGGGCAAATGGTACTTAGCGACCACACGATTAAAGAGGAACTCGCCAGCGGTAGAATCGTCGTCGACCCGCTCGGCGAGGACTCGGTTCAGCCGGCCAGCGTCGATGTCCACCTAGACCGCAAACTCCGTGTCTTCAGGAACTCACGTCGACCTTACATTGACCTCAGGGAAGACATGACTGATCTCACCGAGGTTGTCGAGATTGCTGACGAAGTCCCATTCATCCTGCACCCGGGGGAGTTCGTTCTGGCCAGTACCTACGAGAATATCGAGCTGCCGGTGGACCTGGTCGCGCGGCTAGAGGGGAAGAGCTCACTCGGTCGCATCGGCCTCCTTATTCACTCGACGGCAGGGTACGTCGACCCGGGCTGGAAGGGCCATTTGACACTGGAGCTGAGCAACGTCGCCAACCTCCCGATCACCCTGTACTTCAGGATGAAGATCGGGCAGCTCTCCTATCTGCGACTCTCCACCCCGGCGGATAATCCCTATGGCTCACCGGGCCTTGGAAGCAAGTACCAGGGACAGACGGAGCCCACGGCCAGCCGGGCCTACCAGGATGTGAGTCTGCGTCGTCCTTAGACACGAGACGGCCCCTTTCAAGGCGTGTACCGTGAACGCATCACTCACCACATCTGAGGCCCAGTCCGCTCACATGGACCGCGCCCTGTCGCTGGCTCGGAAGGCGGTAGGGCGCGTCAGTCCCAACCCGCCCGTGGGCGCTGTACTTGTCAAGGACGACGAGGTGGTCGGTGAGGGATGGACGCAGCCTCCAGGACAGGCCCACGCCGAGGTCGTAGCCATTCGTCAGGCCGGACCGAAGGCCAGAGGCGCAACGCTATACACGACGCTCGAACCTTGCAACCACTTCGGCCGAACTCCACCGTGCACCGAGGCGATCATCGAGGCCGGGATAGCTGAGGTCCGGTCGGCCGTATCTGACCCGAACCCCGGTGTGATTGGCGGCGGTGTCGCTCGGCTGACTCAGGCCGGAATACTGACCTCGATAGGCGATCGCGCCGACCAGGGACGCCGGCTCATCGAAGGTTACGTAAAATTCGTAACCACCGGCATCCCGTTCGTCACCGCGAAGTTCGCCATGAGCTTGGACGGCAAGATCGCCACCCGCACCGGCTCGTCCCGTTGGATAACCGGCGAGGAGGCCAGAGCGTGCGCGCACAGGCTCCGCGCCGCTTCCGACGCCGTCATGGTGGGAATCAATACCGTTCTCGTAGACGATCCTCAACTTACCGCACGAGACGAGTCCGCTACTCCCCTGGAACGCCAGCCGCTCCGAGTCGTAGTGGACAGCCGTGGCCGAACGCCCTCGGACGCGAGGCTGTTTTCCGAACCGGGCTCCACACTGGTCGCGACAGCCGTCGAGCTGGGACCAGTCAGAGAGCGCCTTTCAGAGGTAGACGCATCGATAGTTTCAGCGCCGGCCCCGGATGGCTCCGTCGATCTTCCGGCCCTGCTGGGCCATCTCGGTGAGCGCGAAGTCACCAGCGTGCTCGTCGAAGGCGGCGGCGCTCTACTAGGCTCAATGTTCGACCTCCGGCTAGTCGACAAGGTGTACACCTTCATCGCCCCGGTGATCGTCGGTGGGGATGCCTCGCCCTCGCCGGTAGCGGGGGAGGGCGTCGCACAGATATCGGAGGCCCTGAGGTTGCGCGACGTCGAGGTTTTGAGACTTGGAGAGGACGTCGCGATCGTCGGATACTGTACGAAGGAGTTGTAGATGTTCACCGGCATCGTTGAAGAGGTCGGTCGGATACAGTCCACACGTGAGGGTGGACTGCGTGTCTCAGCGATTACCGTTCTCGACGACCTCCGTGTCGGCGACAGCCTGTCCGTCAGCGGCGTCTGCCTCACAGTCACCGGTTTTGACGAGACATCGTTCTCGGTCGACGTTGTGCCCGAGACGCTCCGGCGCACGACGTTGGGGTCCCTCAAAGCAGAGGACCCGATCAATCTCGAGCGGTCTCTCCCGGCCAACGGCCGTTTCGGAGGACACATCGTCCAAGGCCACGTCGACGGCACGGGCACAATTCGGTCAATCGACACCGAAGGGGAAGCCCGGCTCGTGCGATTCGCCGGCCCCTCCTCGATAATGCGCTACGTGGTGGAGAAGGGCTTCGTGGCGGTGGACGGTATCAGCTTGACGGTAGTAGACTGTGATCCCACGTCGTTTCTGGTCACGCTTATACCGCATACCTTCGGGAAGACGGCGTTCAACGCCAAAGCGGTGGGAGACTCCGTCAATATCGAAGTAGATATTCTTGCAAAGTATGTAGAAAAGCTTTCGAGCCCGCAGGGAACTGACTAGCAGCCCCCGGGCAGGTCAGGGAGTGAATGCGATGCCCGTGTCGTCGATAGACGGTGCGATAGAGGACATCAGGGCCGGCAAGATGGTCATCATCGTGGACGATGAGGATCGCGAGAACGAGGGCGACCTCGCCATGGCAGCCGAGAAGGTCACGCCAGAGGCCATCAACTTCATGGCCGCTTACGGTAGAGGGATCATCTGCGCAGCAATGACCGCAGAGCGCTTGAAAGAGCTCCAGATTCCGATGATGGTCCAGGACAACACGGCCCGACTAGGAACCGCATTCACGGTGTCCGTAGACGTTCTGACGGGCGCAACGACTGGAATCTCGGCGTTCGACCGGGCCGCGACCGTTCGGGCCCTTCTCGATCCGGCTACCGAGCCAGACGACCTCGGCCGGCCGGGCCACGTATTCCCATTGAGATATCAGGAAGGCGGCGTACTCGTGCGCGCCGGCCAGACCGAAGCGGTTGTGGACCTGGCGCGTCTGGCAGGCTTGCAGCCGGCAGGGGTCATATGCGAGGTCATGGCAAAGGATGGCAGCATGGCCCGCATGCCAGAGCTTGAGGAGTTTTCGACTGAGCACGACGTAAAGATAGTTACGGTCGCTGATCTCATCTCCTACAGGCGGTCTCACGAAAAGCTTATAGAGCGCGCGGCGGAGGCCCGACTGCCCACGAAGTATGGCGAGTTCAATGCCGTCTCATATCGAAGCACGGTCGACAAGGACGAGCATGTGGCCCTCGTAATGGGTGACGTCTCGCCCGAGAAGCCCACGCTTGTCAGAGTGCACAGCGAGTGCCTGACGAGCGACGTGTTCGGCAGCACCCGATGCGATTGCGGGGACCAGGTTGCACTGGCGCTCGGGGCTATCGCACGGGAGGGCCGTGGCGTCTTCTTGTACATGCGCCAGGAAGGACGCGGCATCGGAATTCACAACAAGCTGAAGGCTTACTCCCTTCAGGACGGCGGACTCGATACCGTCGACGCCAACATCCACCTCGGCTTTGCGCCCGACGTACGCCACTACGGCGTTGGCGCTCAGATACTGCTCGACCTCGGCGTAAAGGACATGCGGTTGCTCACGAACGATCCGCGAAAGATCGTGGGGCTCGGGAGCTACGGCCTGGGTGTCGTAGAGGTCGTCCCGATCATCGCTCCGGTCAATGAAGAGAACAAACGCTACATGGAGACTAAGCGGTCGAGGATGGGCCACCTGCTCCCGGACAAGACTGCCGAGGGTGCTGAGTGAAAGAAGCCCTTGAAGGAGGGCTTGACGGGGCCGGCCTCAGAGTCGGCTTAGTGGTAGCCCGATTTAACGAGTTCGTAACGTCCAAGCTACTCGACGGCTCCAGAAAGGCGCTTGTCGACCACGGCGTCAAGAACGAGGACGTGACGGTCGTAATGGTCCCCGGCTCGTTCGAGATTCCACTTGCCGCGCAGAAGATGGCTGAGTCTGGCGGAGTCGATGCCGTCGTATGCTTGGGTGCTGTAATAAAGGGCGAGACCGACCACTACGAGCACGTGTCCGCCGCGGCCTCCGAAGGGATTTCCAACGTGTCGCTGTCGACTGGCGTACCGATAGGCTTCGGAGTGCTGACGACGGAAAACGCCGAGCAGGCGATTGCACGAGCCGGCGGCGACCATAGCGATACCGGCTACGAGGCCACCGAGGCGGCCATTGAGATGGCCAACCTGCTCAGGAGGCTGGACGACATCTGATGGCAACGCCTCGTCCCCGGCGCCGACCCTGAAGAACACCCGCTTGATACCCGACCTCGTCGCCAGGTTCCTTGAGGGCGACAGACGCGCTCTGGCAAGATTACTGACCCTGGTCGAGCGGGGACCTGAAAACGTGCCAAACGTCGTCGGAGCCGTGTACGCTCACACAGGTCGCACTTACACCATCGGCGTCACCGGGCCGCCCGGGGCCGGCAAGAGTACCCTTGTCGACGGGTTCGTGGATGTGCTGCGCGGCCACGGAAAGACGGTGGGCGTGCTGGCTGTCGACCCAAGCAGTCCGTTCACGGGTGGTGCCGTGCTAGGCGACCGCATCAGGATGCAGCGCCACTACCTGGACGACTCAGTTTTCATAAGGAGCATCGCCACCAGAGGCTCACACGGCGGACTATCCGCCGTGGCGGGGGCGTCCGTGAG
>JAQBTI010000157.1 GCA_027624995.1 Chloroflexota bacterium | reverse complement strand
AGTGACTGATAACGATTACCCTGTCAGCCCGTTCGGACCGTCGCAATGCTTCCGGGACTCATCATCCATTGAGGGATCAACGAAGGCCCGACTCCCCTTCGTTCGGAGCTCCAGACTGCCCTTGTTATAATAGCTGGGGACCCAGGGTGGGCGGACTTGCTCGGAGCCTCAAAAAGGCCAGGTCCTGTACGGTCGGGCGGCTACAAGATACCTGTTGGCAAGGGGTTGCGGGGTATGACCATGAATAGGACCGCCGATTCAGAACGCCGGGGTGGCGGACGGCTTGGTATTCTCGTTGGCGGAGGGCCCTCCCCCGGCATCAATAGCGTGATCAGCGCTGCGGCTATCGAGGGCGCCAACTCCGGACTTGAGGTGATCGGAATCCACAAGGGATTTCATCACCTAGTCTCCGGAAACGCCGAGACCCAGCCCTTGCCGATAGAGGACGTATCCCGCATCCACACCCAGGGCGGCTCCATCCTGGGTACATCACGGACGAACCCGACCCGCACCGAAGAGCACCTCCAGACGACTGTAGATACTCTGGCCGACCTCAAGATCGACCGTCTGATCACAATCGGAGGTGACGACACCGCGTTCTCGGCGTACGAGGTGGCCAAGGCTGGGCGCGGAAGCATCCGAGTCGCCCACATTCCGAAGACGATCGACAACGATCTGCCTCTTCCGGGAAACATGCCGACGTTCGGTTTCGAGACGGCACGGCACCTGGGCACTCAGCTCGTGCTCAACCTCATGGAGGACGCGCGTACGACCAACCGCTGGTACTACGTCGTCACGATGGGTCGTAAGACGGGGCACCTAGCCCTCGGCATGGGGAAGGCGGCCGGCAGCACTCTCACTGTGATCCCCGAAGAGTTCCCTGAAGACACAATCCGATTGGACGACCTGTGCGACTTGCTCGAAGGCGCAATGCTGAAGCGCAAGGTAATGGGCCGTGACGACGGGGTAGCAGTGGTGGCGGAGGGGGTCGCGGAGAAGATCGATCCCGAAGAGTTGGCGCAATTGCCCGGTGTATACGTGAGCTACGATCCTCACGGCCATATCCGCCTCGACCAGATCCCTCTGGCGACGATCCTGAGCCGCCGTGTCCGGCGGCGATTCGCGGAACGAGGCGAAGACGTGGCGATAGTCGACGCCACCCTCGGCTACGAATTGCGGTCGGCCGCACCAATCCCTTTCGACATCGACTACACCCGGACGCTTGGCTACGGTGCAGTCCGGTTCCTGCTCTCCGCGCCTGAGGAAGATCGCCTTCAGCTAGGGGGTATGGTGTGCCTGCAAGATGGTCGTGGGAAGGTCGTTCCATTCGAAGACTTCCGAGACTCCACCACCGGGAGAACGCAGGTACGCTACGTGGACGTGACCTCACTGCATTACAAAGTCGCTCGCGACTATATGATCCGATTGGAAAGCGACGATCTTGAACGGCCCGACATGCTGGAAAGCCTCGCTCGGGTCGGGCGAACGACGCCAGAGCAGTTCAAGAGCCGTTTCGCTTCTGCAGCCCGACGCCCAGGGGGTTGACACAACCCAGATGTGTCTCCCGGTCGCCGAGGATCTGTCATGCGCATGTGAGCGCCAATCGATGCCCCGAGGGAACTTTCAGCCCAGTCGGGGTCGTACGACTATCCAACTGCCTTGAAAGACCTGGTCGGAAGGCGATGGCGTCAGCGTCGACCCCGGAGCTTTCCATGCCGACCTGACCCGGACAGATTGCGGCAACGAGCCCAGCTCCGCACCCAGTGTCGAACTAGACTGTCTAGCTTCGCGCCTTGGGCCGTACTCCGCCTCCTCTTATCTCCCATTCCGAAACGAGAAGGCAAAGCGTATGCTAGGCTGGCGTCCGAGCAGCGATATCAGCGATTTCTGGACCAAGGCGAGGTAGAGATAAAATGATTATCGATTCCCACGCTTACTGTTTCGATCCTGCGGATAGCCTGCCTGGATACTCCAGCGTCGCCGAGCACCTCCGCTGGGTGCAGACCGGCCAGGCCGGCCACTACCAACCGGCGTTCCGGCTCCGAGACCGGGCTCCGGGGTCATCGGAAGTCCTCGCGCCCAAGAACAAGTCGGACCTGTCAACAGTCACCGACGTCGATTTTCGAATCGATCATGCGGCGGGCAGGGTGGTCTGGACCGTTGACGGCGAGGACTACACGAAGCACTACTATCCGCCCAATCTGAGGAACTGCGAGTTCACACCTGACAGTCTGATCAGCGAGATGGACTACGCCGGGATCGACGTCACCCTTCTCCATACGAACCCGATGCTTGGACGCAGCAGCGCCTATCTGGCGGAATGCGTAAGGCGGTTTCCGGGCAGGATCTACTCCATGGCGCCCGTGGATGAGTGGCGGATCCGCGACGACATCGACGCCGTAATCCGAGAGCTAACGACAGCCGTCAGGGAATATGGATTGCACGCCATCAAGTTCAATCCGTACGGCTACTCGGTTAGTCCGGAGCCCTGGGATGATGGCTTCTACAGGCCGTTCTGGGAAGCCGCAACGTCTCTCGACGTGCCTATATTCTTCTCGCTGGGATCAGGGCCCGAGCCCGATTCCGACCGCTGGGAGGTCTCGTCAGATGCTCGGAGCGGGTACCTGAGTGAACTAAGTATCCTCATGAGGTGGATGGAGCGCTACCCGGACACCGTGTGCAGCGTGACCCACGGCTTTCCATATCGCTCATTCCTGGATGGAGACGGAATTACGCTACCGGACGCCATCTGGGAGCCTTTCCAGAACCCCAACCTCAACATCGAGGTATCCTTTCCCGTCCGGATAGGCGACATCTTCGACTTCCCGTATCGGGAGATCATTCCCACTGTCGGGGAGATGGTCGAGCACATAGGGGCCGACCACCTGCTCTACGGGACCGACATGCCGTTCCAGAACCGTCACTGTACCTACCGACAGTCCCGCGACCTTATCGAGAAGTACTGCACCTTCCTGAGCGCGGAGGAGCGTGACCTCATAATGGGCGGTACGGCGGCGCGCATCCTGAAGCTATAGCCGGGGTAGGCCGGCCTATGTCAGCGGGCGCAACCGATTACGGTCGCGGTTAGGAGAGCCTGGACCTCTTCCGGCGTGTATAGGCCCATATTCACGCCGACCACGACGAACTATCTTATAGAACTCAGTTATAGTGGCGCACCTGCCTCACGGTCGGTCCCCGTTCGACGCGTATCGAGCGTCATGACGTTCATAGGAGAGAGGGATATGTACAAGTCTGTGGCTTAGACAGAGGATGGCATTTGGCGGATAGATTGGGATTTTCACGCAAGGAGAGCAAGCAAACGATGATAACGCTGCGTCGAATAGGTGTTGGGCTACTGGTCCTACCGCTCGTGTTGCTGAGCGTCATGCTGTTGGACGACAGCTCTGCCGAGGCGGCTCCGGCCACCTTTTTCTGGACCGATTGGACGGACGGAGACTTTACGAGTGGCTTCGTGGGCCAGGGAACGATCACGACGCCTACCTCAGTTGTCGACGTGACGTACACCAACCCGCAGGGAATCCACTTCTTTCAGTCGAGCGGTGGCATAGATTACTACGCCAACAATGTTTTTGGTTGCTGCAGGGACCCCTTGACCTCGCCCTACACAGGTGATGTGGTGGCGAACATTCCCACAGGGACCGACATCGTCGCATTGCGATACGCCGGTAGCCAGACCCTCACATTCTCGGAAGAGATCGCCAACCCTGTCTTCTCGTATGTGAGTCTCAACGGCAACGGTTACGGATTCGACCAGGACTTCGAGATTCTAAGCTTCGGAGACCCCTCCGACGGCAATGACTGCGGTTACTGGGGCTGCGGCACGTCGTTCAAGAACGTTGTAGACCTGGGTGGTGGGAATTTCGAGTACCAGCTCCTGGGGACGGGTGAGCCGCACGGGACGATTCGATTCCTCGGTGCGTTCAGCACAGTGACCTGGCGTAGTCTAAGCGACGAAATTTGGAACGGATTCACCGTCGGCGTTCAGGGAACCGCCATCGAAATCCCAGATACTGATTTCGACGGTATTCTGGACGAAGATGACCTCTGCCCTGGCACCCCTGCAGGCGAGCCGGTAGACGCAAACGGCTGTACTGCGCCGCCATCCTGTGGTATCCCGACGGTCGATGTCTGGGACTCCTCGGACCCCGACAATTTCGTACTCCTCGGTCAGATCGAGACGATCAGGACGGCCGAGACGGGCGCGGCGCATTACGACTACGGCAGCGCTTCCGCCCATCCCAGCGACGTGAACGTGGACGGGCGGCACGCTAATATTTGGGTACACCAAAACACCAATAACGATGACCTCACCTTCGGGTTTGTCTTCGGCGAGGACGACAGCGGCGTGATCGTGATTCTCTCCGATATCAACTTCCGCATCGTTGACAGTGACACGGACCCATTCGTCTCGCAGTCCGATGACCCGGGTGAGGCCGTCGAGAGCCCGGCAGGGTCGAACGCTTTCCTCGGGACGTTCAGGTACGGCAACAACACCGATGGGATCGCGGTCAGTGGGATAAGCGGCGGCGGCTGGACAATCATCGTTGACTCAGTCTCCTTCGGCGTCCATATCAACGAGTGGTTTGCGTCCAATGGCTCGGCGTCCGGCTTCGGCGACGACCTGGCTCTGACCCTTGGCAACGAGTACCGACTGACGCCGGCCTGCAGTCCACCAGCGGACGTGCCGGTGACTATCCTTGACGAGGACGAAGACGGCGTCATCGACGAGCTCGACCTCTGCCCTGGCACCCCTGCAGGCGAGCCGGTAGACGCAAACGGCTGTAGTCCCAGCCAGCTCAATGCGCCGCCGGACTGTTCGAACGCAGCTCCCAGCGTAGACAGCCTGTGGCCGCCGAACCACAAGTTCAAGACGATCGCTGTAACCGGCGTGACCGATCCCGACGCTGGCGACACTGTCAGCATCACAATCGACAGCATCATGCAGGATGAGCCTGTTAACGGGAAAGGCGACGGCAAGACCAGCCCCGATGGCTTAGGGGTGGGCTCGGACTCTGCCGAGGTCCGCGCGGAGCGGTCCGGCAAAGGCAATGGCCGCGTTTACGTAATCGGGTACACCGCGGATGATGGGAACGGCGGCACCTGCTCAGCCACGGTAGAGGTAGGAGTGCCTCACGATAAGAAGGACACTGCTCTAAACGACGGCGCAGCCTACGATTCTACTGAGTCGTAGGTTAGGAGGAACGAGGAGAAGCGACTTCTCGCCAAATTCCTATCGATGAAATGAAAGACGGAAGGGGGGCCCGGGAATTGATTCCGGGCCCCCCTGTTTCGTGATGAGCGTCGCGGATGCTGTTGGGCGAAGGAACGGAGGCTAACGCCCGCTTCGCCCGCCCTTGATGGCTCGCTAGCCTTGATTGTGCGTCAACTGAACGGGGGACTGGCACCTGGTAACCGCCAACGCGGCCCCCACGCAACCCCGGCATTGTTGCTGGTACGTTCAGAACATATGTCTAGAACTCAGTTATAGAAGCTCGCCACTAGACATGATGATAATTCAACATCTACAATTCGACGAAGCCGTGGAACGAAGAGAGCCCCGCCTGTCTTGGGTGCCTACTTACTCCCGGCTCGGATTCTGCGCCGCCGGCCGGGCGCGCAGTTAGACCAAGTGAGGATTCAATTGGAGGTCACGTCAATAGGTGTGTAAACGACATCAGGCGGCGACCTCCTCAACGATAGCCTCG
>JAQBTI010000156.1 GCA_027624995.1 Chloroflexota bacterium | reverse complement strand
TTTCGCTCCACGGAATGGCCGCTAACGTCGGTGAGGTCCTGGGCGCCCCAATCGTGGCCGCGCTCCTGACGTTTCTGGTCTGGCGAGAGGTCATGGCCGGAAGCATCATGCCGGCACTGCTCCTGGCGTCCGCGGTCTGGGTGTTGGTCCCGTCACGGAAGTCCCGGGAGCAGGCGGCCGTCTCGTCGCTGAGAGGATATTTCTCATCACTGTTCGGCTTGATGAGGAACCCCGTCCTCCTCGTTTTGATCGCTTCCACGGCGCTTCGGAGCATCGGTGAGGGCGCCGTGGGCGGGTTCCTCACGCTGTACTTGAGAGACGACCTGGACTATTCGGTTGGGACGGTCGCGCTCCTCCTGTCGGTCGCTCAGATCTCCGGAGTCGTCTCGCTGCCCGTGATGGGGCTCCTGTCGGACAGGGTAGGACGCAAGCCCGTGGTGGTGGTCGGGACGGGCCTCGTCATGCTGTCCGCGCTGGCCCTGAGCGTCGCCGACCCCGGGTACCAGCTATTTCTGGTGGTAATGGTCAGGGGCGCGTTTTCCTTCTCGCTGCACCACATTTTCGTGGCCGCGGCCCTGGACAGCGCTCCGGGAACTACTCAGTCCACCGTCGTCTCGCTAATCTACGGCGCCGGGTTCATCGGCACTTTTTCGCCCTTCGTCGCAGGACTGATTTCAGACCGCTATGGAATCCAAAGCGCGTTCCTCTTCGGTGGAATCGTGCTCATCCTGCCAACACTACTTCTGGCCTACGCCAAATTCCCGGGCCAACCTTCTGTTCAAGAGAACGAACCAACTGGATCGCGATCGACGGGCTAATTTCGGATTCAAGGAGAAACGATGAAAGTGCTGAAGCTTGGCGAACTGTACTACGAAATCAGTCGGAACAATCCACCCGCGCTGTCCATCGAGCCCGGAGAGACGGTCTCGATGGAGACGGAGGACACATTCAACGGACTGGTGCGTGTGGAGGGCGATCATCGAGACATGAATCGGAAGCCATACGGGAACCCTCAGTCAGGACCAATCTATATAGAAGGGGCCGAGAAGGGCGACACACTGGCCGTCCATATTCAGAAGATCGAAGCCCGTCTTGGACAGGCGGTCAATGACATGTCCTGGGGTAGGAACGGCATGGCCGAATTCATCGGACACGATGTGCCCAGGGCCACCAGAATCTGTCCTATACGGGACGGCAAGGTCTGGTGGAGCCCCAAGGTCGCGATTCCCTACGCCCCCATGATTGGCACGATCGGGACCGCTCCTGCGATGGGGGCTCCGACCACCGTGCCGGCGGGCCCGTACGGCGGTAACATGGACCTCAAGGAAGTGACTGAAGGGAGCACAGTCTACCTTCCGGTTTCCGTCCCGGGCGCCCTCCTCCATCTTGGGGACGTCCACGCCGCCCAAGGCGATGGCGAGGTATGCGGAACTGCGCTCGAGATGCCCGGCACGGTAACGATCAAGATCGACCTGCTTAAAGGGAAGACCATTGAGCGCCCCCGGATTCGTTCGCGCGATGAGATCATGTGCGTCGCGACCGGAACCCCGATGGAACGCTCAGTCGCGCGGGCGTATGCGGACCTGTTCTTGTGGATGGAGGAGGAGTTCGGAGTGGACCGCTGGGACGCCTACAGCCTGTGCACCCAGGTCGGTTCCATCTCCGTCGGTTACTTTCACATCGGCACCGTCGCTGCGAAGATCCGCTTGGAATACGTCGAACAGGCGGCGGGGTAGGGGCCGATCCGGCCGGATGCTAGGGTACGTCCATGCGACGCAGTCGCCTGACAGTCAGAAGGAAGAAGACCACGGTCACGATTATCGCGCCCCCAACGGCGGCCGGAAACTCAATTACCCGGTCCTCCAGCGAACCGAAGCTGGTCTTGTCCATGCCGTGCAGGATTGCAAGCGTGTAGGCTCGGATGCTCAGATACCTTACGCCGCCGAGGAAGGTCGTGATGAGCCCTTCCCAAATGAAGACGTACATGAGCCCGAAGGCAAGGGCGCGCGTGGTCATGAGACCGGCCCAGGTAAATACGGCGGCGTAGGCTACCACTCCGGCCAGAACCGCCGTCCCAACCGCCAGGGCAGCCTGTCCATCGCCATGCAGGACCACGATTACGACCCCCAGACTACTACCGCCCAGGAGCGTCGCTACGACGCCGCTGACAACCAGCACCGGCCCTCCGACGATTATCGGCGCCAGCAGCTTTGGGAGGGCAATGAGCGACCGGCGCAACGGCCTCAACACCAGATAGCTGAGCGTCTTGTCCTCGACCTCGTTACCGAACGATGCCGTGGCCAGCACCATCATGACGATTGGCAGGATTCCCGCGATCAGCAGCGTGTCTAGCAGCGTGTTGACGAACTCCTCGTTAGAAGACTCGGCCTCGGACAGCGTCGCCGAGACGAGCGCGGCCAGCCCTATGGGCAGTGCGGCCAGCAGGAGGATCAGGGCGAGCCGCCACCGGCCCCCGAGCTGACTTAGAGTGAGACGCAGTACCGTTGCCATCTACCCGTCCACTAGGTAGCTGAAGACACTCTCCAGCGATTCGTCCATAGGCTCGACCCTGTATAGCCTGATCTCCCGCTCCTTGGCCAGCTTCGGGAGCGAAAGCTGCAGCTCACCAATCTTGCGAGTCATTACCGTCAATGACGGCGGTTCAGCTTCCTCGTCGACCGAGACCGAATCCACTACTACTAGTCCGACCAGGGCCGCCGCCATCGCGCGCGTTTCATTCGCGACGATCTTAACCTGGTAAGGCCGCTCGTCCAGCTTCGCGCGGATTGCCAGGAAGTCCCCTGCTGCAGCGAGCTTGCCCGCGACCATCAGGAGGATGTTGTCCGCAAGAGTCTCTATCTCTTCCAGGATGTGGGATGATACGAGTATCGTCCTGCCCTCGGCCGCGAGGCGGCTCATGAGGCCCTGCACGTCGATGCGCTGACGCGGGTCAGTGCCGCTGAGGGGCTCGTCTAGCAGCAGTACCTCTGGGTCGTGCACCAGCGTGGCGGCCAAGCGCGTGCGCTGGCGCATGCCCCTGGAGTAAGTGCCGGTCGCCCTGTGCTGTACGTCGGTGAGTCCGACCAGCGCAAGTGCCCTGTCCACCGGCGGCCCTAATGGCTCCAGCCCGTGCAGCCGGGCGGCCAGCTCGACGAAGCCCCGGCCGGTGAGAATCCCATACAGGGACTCGTGCTCCGGCATGAAACCGATATGGCGATAGAGCGGAGTGTTATCCCTGACCGGCTCGCCGAGCACTGTCACTTCTCCTTCGGACGGCCCGGCCAGACCGGCAATCATGTGGAGAAGGGTGGTCTTTCCCGCGCCGTTGGGTCCCAGCAGGCCAGTGATTCCCGACTTCACCTGAAGAGAGACATCGTTGACCGCGACTACGCTGCCGTACCACTTGGAAACGGCCCTGACATCGATCACCGCCGAGTCCGTTTTGGCTAGTGGTCCATTTACCAGCGCGGTCAAACGCTTATCCTCCGGTAGCGCCACAAGAGCGCGAGGCCCGGCCCGATCGTGAGAATCAGATACCAGCCGATGGGGACGGCGTCGGGCAACTCGGCGACGACTAGTGAAAATTCTTTGAAGATCCCTTCGTCGGTCTGCCCGGGGAATATCAGATCGTTGACGAAGGAAGGCACCTGTCCGACGGCCAGTAGGGCGTACCACTTGGCCGCATCTCCGGTCGCGGGCTCGCACTTTTGCGTTACGACGGTCTCTTTGCCACCTTGCACAGCAACTGTCTCATCTTCACCACAAAGGGAGAGTATCCCTGCTACTGGCAGCGAAATGATGAAGAGGCCCATGATGATCGAGGTTGCGTACGCCCTGCGCGTGGTAAAGGCAGAAACGGCGAGCGGGATCGCGGTCGTGAAGGCGGCCACGACCAATCCGGCCAGCATGAACCGCGGTACGTCTAGCCAGTTGTCTTTCATATACTCCAGCGGCTCGGTGGCCGCCAGCACGAGACCGACAAACAGCACGATCTGGCCTGCGAGCACGATGCCGAGCGTTACGGTCAAGAATGCCATCCAGCGGGCCGCCACGTAGTCTGTAGTGGTCATCGGCCGGACGAGATAAAGGCTGATCACGCCATCGCGCCGGTCAGGACACAGGAGCTCCGGGGCGATGATTGCCGAGAAGAGGATAAGGATCATCGACACTATCTGGTAGTATCCGTCGTGACGGATTACATCGACGTTTGGCTGAGTGGCAACCATGCTGACGATGACGGCAGGGATCATGACGGCGATGAAGAGGAACGCAGGGATTACCTTGGCCCCCAACGGCCGTCCGATACCGAGCGCCGTGCGAACCCCGTTCACCCAGAGCGCCTTTCGGGCACGCATACGTCCCTCGCGCGGCCCCTCGTACCGACGGTAACCTAGGTCGAAGACCTCTCCCTGTGCCTCGGTCACTCGGCGTTGCTCCGAAAGATGTCGGCGAGCCCGTGACGCCGAGGCGCCATCCGGCGGAGCCGGGCCTGCGCGTCGACGACGGCGTCGCGGATCAGGTCATACTGCTCGTCACTCGCCTTTTGGACGACCACTGAGAAGCCATCTGTCGTGGCCTCGATTCCTCGGTCGATTAGGGCCGCAACTAGCTCGTCTCTCCGCTCATCGACGTCGATATAGATGGTCTCGGTCTCACCTGTAAAGCTCGATACTTCACCCTGCTCGGTCACCAGGCCGGCGTCGAGAACGATGATACGGTCGCAGATGCTCTCGACGTCGCCCATCAGGTGCGACGATAGGAGGATGCTGATGCCGAACTCGCTCCCCGTGCGACGGATCAGCTCCAGCATCTCCTCCCGGCCGCCGGGGTCGAGACCGGACGTGGGCTCGTCCAGGAGGACGAGCACGGGGTCGTGGACCAGGGCCTGGGCGAGCTTGGCCCTCTGCTTCATGCCCGTCGAGTACTCCCCGATGGGCCGGTACCTCTCCTCGTCCAGGCCGACGTGACGCAAGGTGTCGGCCGCCCGCGTACGGGCCTGCGCCGGAGGCAGGCCGCTCACCTGCGCCATGTGGGTCAGGAATTCCGAGGCCGCCACCGCCGGAGGCAGGCAGTCATGCTCCGGCATATAGCCGAGCCGAGCCCGGCTCTCAACCGACTCGTAGGGTCGTTGACCCATGAGCTCTGCCGAGCCTGACGTTGGCCGAAGCAGCCCGAGGAACAACTTTATCGCGGTACTTTTCCCGGCGCCGTTCGGGCCCAGGAGTCCGGTAATGCCCTCCACCACTTGGAAATCAACGGAATCCAAGGCGATGGTGGACCCGTAATGCTTGCTGAGTTCTTTTGCTTCCAGAAGCGGTGGCATGCCGCAAGTATAGCGTGCCGGGGCACCCTTAGAATGGGTCTGTGGGTCTATTCCTCGTAGGCAATTTGTAGTATTACGTTCTGACAGCCGACCCAGAGCCGACAAGCTACCTCACGGACACGGGAGTTCTAGCAGGCGAATATGGTCCGCCTCGTAAGGCGCGGGTCCGCAGGCCAGCCGCAGATGGTCGCGTGGCACGAGTCGAGATAGTAGCGGAGGCTTTCATTCCAGGGCCGGGCCGGCGGAATGCTTAACGCGCTCGCAGGGTCTGGTACATCCACAGCCCCGTTCCAATCAAGACCATGGCCCCAACGACTGCCAACATTGCGCCGGTGGCAGGCGCAACCGCGGTGCTCACTTGTTCGGACTCCGGAGCTTGGTACCCCAACCACAGCCACGACGCTG
>JAQBTI010000155.1 GCA_027624995.1 Chloroflexota bacterium | reverse complement strand
TTAGAGACGAGTGCGAGGCCCTAGTAGCCAAACACCGCGACGAGGCCGTGGCGGCTCTGGACACGCCGGAGGTCTCAGATGACGGCAGGGCCAGGATCGTCGACTACATTGACTCTCTGATCGGATGACCATGGTGGAAAAGAGGACGGTCGAGGACATAGATGTCGCCGGCAAGACCGTCCTGGTCAGGGTGGACTTCAACGTTCCGTTCGAGCCGGGCTCACTGGAGATCCGCGACGACAGCCGCATTGAGGCGTCCCTGCCGACCATACGCTTCCTTCGGGACCGGCGGTGCAGGGTCGTGCTCTGCTCGCATATTGGGCGTCCGAAGGGCAGGGTGGTCGAGAAGATGCGGATGCGGCCTGCGACGCGACGGCTCTCCGAGAGGCTGGGGGGTTCTGTAATCGAGGCAGCAGACTGTATCGGCCCTGAGGTCGAAGAGATCGTGCGGGGCCTGCCCGAGGCCGGTGTTGCGATGCTTGAGAACCTGCGGTTCCACCCAGGCGAGGAAGCCAACGATCTGCAGTTCGCCTCGGCGCTGGCGTCCCTGGCCAGCGTTTACGTCAACGACGCCTTCGGCACCGCTCACAGGGCCCACGCCTCGACTGAAGGGGTAACCAGGTACCTCCCTGCGGTGGCCGGATTCCTGTTGGCGCGAGAGCTTCAGATGCTGGGCCGTGCGCTGGAGTCTCCCGAGAGGCCGTTCACGGCCGTGCTGGGTGGGGCAAAGGTGTCGGACAAGATAAAGGTACTCAAGAATCTAGCGAAACGCGCGGACACACTGATCGTCGGCGGTGGCATGGGAACTACGTTTCTAAAGGCAGAAGGCCTGGATGTCGGAAGCTCTGCGGTCGAAGACGATGAGGTGGCAATGGCGGCTGAGCTCATCACACTTGCGCGAAGTGGCGGACCGGAGCTTCTCCTCCCGGTCGACGTCGTAGTGGCCGACTCCTTCCAGGAGGACGCGACCACCCAGACTGTGGATGCCACGGACATCCCCCCAGGATGGATGGTCATGGATATAGGGCCACGCACCGCGGAGAAGTTTGCCGCCGCCCTGAAGCAGTCCCGCACGGTTCTGTGGAACGGCACCATGGGCGTATTTGAGTGGGCCTCGTTCGCCGCAGGCACGAGGGCAGTCGCCAACACTTTGGCCGCTCTGGATTACGCCACTACGGTGGTCGGCGGGGGCTCAACCGCCGAGGCCGTCTCGTCATTAGGGCTCGCTGGCAGGATGACACACGTGTCCACGGGCGGCGGGGCGTCGCTGGAGTTCCTCGAAGACAAGGTGCTTCCAGGGGTCGCCGCACTCATGGACAAGAAGGCCTGAGCCGGTGATCGACTTCCCGTACATCGGCGATATCTGCCGAAAGACACCCACGAAGATCGTGATGCTGGTAGTAGACGGGCTCGGAGGCCTGGCTCACTCCGAGACGGGCAGGTCAGAGCTGGATGAGGCGCGGCTTCCGAACCTGGACGCCCTTGCGGCCCGTAGCGCTTGCGGCCTTACCGACCCGGTTGGCCCGGGGATCACACCCGGCAGTGGCCCGGGTCATATGGCCCTCTTTGGTTACGACCCCGTCAAGTACCTGCTCGGCCGCGGTGTGCTAGAGGCGCTCGGCATCGGCGTCGACCTTGCGGAGAGTGATGTCGCCGCGAGGGGGAATCTTGCGACGGTGGACGAGAGCGGACTGCTCGTGGACCGCCGCGCGGGCCGCATTTCATCTGCTGAGAGTTTGCCGCTCGTGGAGCTACTCGACAAGATCGGAATCCCGGGTGTAGAGCTCTCCGTACTTCCAGTCCGGGACTACCGATTCGTACTGGTCATGAAAGGTGAGAGGCTGAACGACGCTGTATCCGAGACTGATCCGCAGGAGTTGGGTGTCCGTCCCCTCGAAGCAAAGCCCATGGATACAGAGTCGTCTGCCACCGCTGAGGCGGTCAATGCCTTCGTTGCCGCCGCCGGCGAGGCGCTGGGCGCACGTGACAGGGCGAACAGCGTCCTGCTCAGAGGTTTTTCCAAGCTACCAGACCTGCCGTCGTTTGGAGAGACGTACCGGCTGAATCCAGCGGCCGTCGCCGCCTATCCAATGTACCGCGGACTGGCCAGGGTAGTTGGCATGAAGGTGCTCGAAACCGGCCAGACCTTCTCGGAGCAGTTGGACACTTTGAAAATACACTTCGAGGAACATGATTTCTTTTTCTTGCACTACAAGCCTGCCGACGCCGCGGGCGAGGATGGCGACTTTGATGCCAAGGTCGCTCGACTAGAGGAGTTAGACGCTCTCGTGCCAAGGCTCTTGGAGCTCGGCCCAGACGCGTTGGTCGTGGCCGGCGACCACGCCTCACCAGCTGTAATGGCAAGCCATAGTTGGCACCCGGTGCCGCTCCTGGTCCACTCCAACCTCACGCGAGGGGAGGGCGTAGAATCATTCTCGGAGCGGGCCTGCGCCCTAGGCTCGCTGGGCCGGATACCTGCGACTGGAGTGATGATGCTGGCACTCGCCCACGCGGGCAAGCTCACCAAGTTCGGACCGTAAGTCAAGGTAGCGTACTGTTGTAGAATATCTTCCTGTCGAAACAGGCATCTTATTGCCAAATCAACCAAGATGGAGGAAAAATGACCTATATTGACCCGGTAAAGGCTTCGCCGGACAACTACAAGCTGCTCTTTGAGAACGATAAGCATCGCGTGCTGGAGATGAGCCTGAAGGCAGGGAAGTCGGATAATGAACACTCCCATCCATCAGAGGTCGTCTACTTCATCAGCGGCGGCTCGGCCAAGATCCATCTGCCAGATGGCCAGACCATGGAGGCCGAGGTCCCCGACGGGCATGTGATGGAGAGTGACGGCTGGACGCACCGCGTCGAGAACGCGGGCACGAAGGACATCAAGGCGATCATTTTCGAGATCAAGTAGGGTAACTCGTCCATCCCCGGCCAGTCGGAGCATCTACAGGATATGGAAATATGCCCATATCGATAGTCGCCGGGAATTGGAAGATGAACACCACCATCGTGGAGGCGGCGGCGCTTGCGTCCTCGATGGTGGGTGACTTGGAGGAGGTCAACGGAGTGGAGGTGGTAATCTGTCCACCATTCGTTTCGCTGGCCGTCGTGGCCGAAGTACTGCGAGGGTCGTCGGTTGCCCTGGGCGCCCAGAACATGCATCACGAAGTTAAGGGAGCATTTACTGGCGAGGTCTCACCCTCGATGCTTGCCACCATTTGCCAATTCGTGATCCTGGGTCATTCGGAGCGCCGTCAATTCTTCGCGGAGTCTGACGAGTCTGTGAACCGGAAGATACAGGCCGCACAGCGTGTGGGATTGAGACCCATAGTCTGCGTTGGCGAGCAACTGGAAGAGCGCGAGGCGGGCAGGGCGGAGCAGGTCGTAGCAGGACAGCTTCGAGCAGGCCTTGAGGGCGTTGCTAGAGTCGAAGGACTGGTCGTTGCCTACGAGCCGATCTGGGCCATCGGGACCGGCATGGCGGCCACCCCGGAGATCGCAGATGGCATGATGGCCCACGTCCGAGGAGTCCTGTCGTCAGTCTACGGGCCCGAGCAGGCGTCCGATGTGCCTCTCCTGTACGGAGGCAGCGTCAAGCCTGACAACGTCGACGAGTTCATGGAGTTGCCTAACGTCAACGGTGCACTGGTAGGTGGCGCCAGTTTGGATTCGGCGTCCTTCGTCGCCATTGCCCACTCGGCCGCCGAGGCGTCCTCGTAGCGCGGGCCGCATAGCGTAGCCTATTGAAGAAACTGCTGGCCGTCGTGGGGCCGACGGCGGTTGGTAAGAGCGATTTTGCCGTAGAAGCGTCGCGGAAATTTGACGGCGAGGTCATAAACGCTGACAGTCGCCAGATCTATCGCCATCTCGATATCGGCACCGGCAAGCCGACTCTCGATGAGCGCCATTCGGTCCCGCATCACCTGTTCGACTTCGTAGACCCTGACGAGAATTACAGCCTCGTGCTGTTTCTTAAACAGGCCAGAGCGGCAATCTCCGATGTCCACGCCCGCAACGGACTTCCGGTCTTAGTGGGAGGCACGGGTCAGTATGTTTGGGCGCTGCTGGAGGGGTGGCAAGTCCCGGAGGTGTTCCCGGATCCCGAGACCCGGCAGTTGTTGGAAGACCGCGCCGTGTCCCTTGGTCCAGATGCGCTCCACGCCGAGTTGGCTACACTTGATCCCGGAGCGGCCAAGAACATCGATGCACGGAACGTCAGGCGGGTCGTGAGGGCGCTTGAGGTGGCCTACTCAGGGCTTGATCGCCGAGGCCCAGTGCGCAAATCTCCGCCGCCCTACGACGTGCTGATCGTCGGCCTGACCCTGGAGCGTGCGGCACTGTACGACCGCATCGACACCCGCGTCGACGCCATGATGGAGGCTGGATGGCCATCCGAAGTCGAGGCCCTGCTAGCCAGAGGATACGGTCCCGAATTGTCCTCGATGTCTTCGGTAGGATACGCCGAGCTTGCGCGCCTGCTACAGGGTGAACTGTCCCTTGACGAAGCGGTCCAGAAGATTAAGTACCGAACCCATCGGTTCGCGCGTAGCCAGTACGCTTGGTTCCGTCCCGATGACGGCCGCATAAACTGGTTTGACGTCGCGGACGGCACCGATATGGTGCTTAACCACGTCCGCCAGTGGGCCGGACGAGCCCCCTGGGAGTAAATAGGCCAGGTCCTTAGCCCACTTCGGGAATGACGCCAAGCTGTCGCATCTTGCCCAATTGGTCGCTGTTGCCCCAGTGCTCCACGGCCTTTCCGTCGGCGAACCGGACGATATGGACTTCCGTCATAGTGAACCGCTTGTTGGTCGGAGGGATGCCCATGAACTCACCCTTGTGTGTGCCGGTCGTCGTCAAGCGGCCGCAGACAAGGTCTCTGTCTGCCATCAACAGGTCAATGTTCAAGGTCAGGTCCGGGAAGGCATCCCTGAATTTGGTCACGACCCTCTTCGTTCCCTCTGACTCGTGGCCAGGAACAGGGTCGTGGTCGATCCAGTTCGGGTCGATCAGCTCGCCAATCAAGTCCACTTTTCCCTGGCTGAAAACGTCGTCCACAATGCGACGAAACCTGGCCTTGTTCTCCTCGGACACCATTACACCTCCTTCATGTTGTTGACCGATTTGCGGTTCTCAGGGACCGTCGGGCGGCCTGTGCTAGTATCATATCTGTTCACGGGCGTGGAGGCGTCAATTGAAATTCACGAAGATGCACGGTGCCGGTAACGATTATCTGTTCATCGATGGACGCGGCGAAGACCGCGACTGGCCCGCATTGTCCATCGCTATGAGCGACCGGCACAAGGGTGTCGGCTCAGATGGAATAATCCTCGCGGCGCATTCAGATGAGTCCGACCTACGGATGATCATGTTCAACGCCGATGGGTCCGAGGGTCAGATGTGTGGAAACGGCATTCGCTGCGTGGTCCGATTCGCATTCGACGAGGGGATACTGCCGGCGGGGGACTCCACTCTGGCTGTGGAGACGGCCTCCGGTGTCAGGAATGTGACCCCGATCTGGGAAGATGGAATAATGGTCCGGGCCAGGGTAGGGATGGGAGAGCCGAGGCTGAGGGCCGAGGACGTCCCGGTGGTCGCGCCGGGCTACGAGGTCGTCACGGACTATCCGTTACAGATCGACGGGCGCACCATGGACATCAGCTGTGTCTCAATGGGCAATCCACACGCAGTGGCGTTTATGGACGTGGACATAGACGGACTGCCCCTCGACAAAGTAGGCCCGCTGGTCGAGCACCA
>JAQBTI010000154.1 GCA_027624995.1 Chloroflexota bacterium | reverse complement strand
CAGCCCGTTCCCCGGCAGATAGCCACATCCCAGACAAAACCCCGGGGGAAGAACTCGTAGACTGGCGGCTGAAATTCTGATGCACCCGCGGGCCGTAGGGCATAGGCTGTGTTGGAACTGGTCCAGGAGAAGGGGTGGGTGACGAAGCCGAGGAGGGTGTCCCCGTTGGGCTGGTCAAGGATAAACGGGTCTTTGACGTGCAAATAGCGGGGGTCGCTGCACTCCAGAATCGTCTCTGGCTGGGCGGCGGCCAGTTCTTCCACAGAAGGCGCGGCCAGCCGTTCAATCGTCCAGACGCCGGTGTTGGGCTTCTGATAGACCTCCAACGCTGCTGGATAAGGGATTCGCTTTTCGGAGGAGACGAAGAGCTCTACACCGTCATCGGTCCAGTGCAGCGCGCTGCCTTCGATGGAGAGCACGGCTTTGCGAGGCACGCCCAGGGCCGCCTTGGAAAAAGTGAGTACTTTTTCGAAGTATTGGCCCCGGTCGGTGGAACGAAAAATCACCACTTCTAATCCCCGCTCGCCCATGCCCAGCCCCGTGCGGGAATCGCCTTCGATGCGATAACGCCCCACCAGATAGAAGTCCCCATTGGGTGCTTCCAGCAGGTTGCCACCGCCAAACCAAAAACCGGGCAGTGCCTGGCGGGGATGGACAACGATGCGGGCGGCCTTCTGGTCGATGAGGGCTTCGCAGAAACGGGTGAGCCGTTCCCGTTGGAATTGTGTGATCATTTGGGTCTCTCCCTGTGTTGGGGATTTCTCCGGCTTGACCGATTCAGAGAAATGGGTAGGATAAAGAACGTACTCAGTATACCATCCACCCCCACCGAATCACCCGCGGAGGAGCCTTTTCTGTGAAGATTACCCAAGTCGAAATTTTTGAAGTCACCTATCCCAACACCCCCAACTGGCATCCGGTCCTGATTCGCATCGGCACAGACGAGGGCATCAGCGGCGTGGGCGAAGTGGGGCTGGCCTATGGCACGGGCGGCTCGGCTGGCGCGGGAATGGTGAAGAATCTGGCCGAGAACTTTCTAATTGGGGCCAACCCCTTCCGCATCGAAGAGTTGTGGGACACAATGTACCGCAAAACCTTCTGGGGGCAGGGGGGCGGGCCGGTCATCTTCGGCGGGATGAGCGCCATCGACATCGCGCTGTGGGACATCAAAGGCAAGAGACTTCAGGCCCCAGTCTGGGACCTCCTGGGCGGCAAGGCTCGGCACAAGGTCCGCGCCCTCTCCATCGGTGTTTCAGGCGGTACGCCCGACGAGGTGGCCGCCAAGGCGAAGGCTGTCAAGGAACAGGGCTTCACCGCCCTGAAGTTTACTCCGATGCCCGGCGAGTGGTGGCTCCAGTCATACTCCAACGTCGTGAGGGGCTCGGTCGCCATGGTCGAGGCGGTGCGAGAGACGGTCGGTTGGGACTTCGACGTCGCCTTGGAGATCCACCGCAACATGCTGCCTTCCGAGGCGGTCGTGTTCATTCAGGAGGTGGCGAAGTATCTGCCGTACTTCATTGAGGACCCCATCGCCCCCGACGGAGTGGTCGCCATGGGAGAGGTGGCCGAAAAGATGAGCCTACCTCTGGCTGTGGGCGAGCGAAACACGGGCATCTGGGAGTTCCGGGACTTCGTCCAGCTCAGCAAGCCCCACTTCCTCAAGCCTGATGTTGGCCTTGCAGGGGGCATCGGCCACGTGAAAAAGATAGCGGCGATGGCGGAGTCACACCACATCCGTATGGCACCACACAACTTCCTCAGTCCGATCGTCACCGCTGCGTGTGTGCAGTTAGGAACATGCACCCCGAACTGGGATGTCATTGAAGGGCTGCCCGAGGACGAGCCGCCGCGGAGCGCCATCGTGAAGCATGCGGTCCCAATCGTCGACGGCTACTACATACCCCCAGAGACGCCTGGCATCGGGGTCGAGTTTGACGAGGAAGAGGCCTCAAGGCTGCCGTTCGACCCCATGGGGCATCCGCCGCCGATTCGCGAAGACGGTTCTGTAGCGTTACGGTAGAGGAGGGCAGCCACGGGGGCTTGCCCCTACGTATGCCCCGTCGTCGCGCGCGTCAGCCACTGCATGCCGTGCTCCTACGTCGTGAGACACGGACCGGGTGTGTTCTGGGACGCTAGGCGTAGGTGAGGGCGCGGGCGGGGTTGTGCACCATGATGGCGTCTACGTCCTCGTCCGACCAGCCTCGCGCGCGCATCCTAGGGACTACGGCGGCTAGGATGTGGTCCAGACCATGGCCGCCGTGCTTCGCCGTGCGGTCCTTGGTACAAATATCGTGCGCAACGACCACTTTGTTCCCGTAACCGTCGGCGATTAGCCTTTCGATGAAGTCCAGACGCTGCGCGTCGCTCGGCATATCTATATCCGAACCCACGGGGTAGTAGTTCGAGTCGGTGCCGAACACGTCGTATTCGAGATAGCACCCCGTCTGGGCTAACTCCTCTAGGACCGAATACTTGAAAATGGTCCGGTCCAGGTGGCCCATTATTGTCTTAGTGACGTCTCCGCCTGACTCGGCCAACACGTCCAGAATCCTGTGAGGAGCGTGCTCGTCTTCCGAACCCGGGTGGATCAGGATCGGGGTGCCGGTCTCGGCCTGCGCGACTGCCGCGGCCCTGAGCACCTTGTGCTCGTTTGTCGCGATTGGCCACCTGCTGGCAAGCTCGCCGAACAGACCGGGGCGGACGCCGGTGTTTCCAACGCCGTCACGCACCTCGCCCACCAGCTGCTCCGTGATGTCTGCCTCGGTGAGGTCGTCCATCCCCTTTGGATGGGTCCCTTCCCGATAGTAGCCCGCCCCCATCACGATGTTGAGGCCGGTGGCACGTGAGATCCGGGCCAGCCCAAGCGGATCGCGCCCTATGCCGACAGGCGTGACGTCGCAGATCGTGCCGCCTCCGGCAATCTTGAACCTCATCGCCTCCGAGATTGCCATCTCCTCGTCGGTGAACCTTCGTGTCTCCAGACTGCCGTACTGGTTCCTCCGGTGCCAGGCCATGTTCTCAGGCGTTATCGGCCCGAGGGCGTAAAATAGTTGGCTGGCCTCGGCCGGGAGATCCAATATGGAGGAGTGGTCGAGTAGTAAATGCTCGTGGGTCAGGGTCGGTCCGAGGGTCGATGGGTCGACGGCCCCGAGAACGGTCTGCACTTTGCCTGATGGCAATTGGGACCTCCAGATGCGGTCTAGCCGCTCATCGAAAGCTCAGATTCGGCCTCAGTCATGGCCATGTCGACGACACCCACGATTTCGTCGACATCTGAGCGTGTCGTACATAGGGGAGGATTGAACCCGATTATCCGCCCGTCCGTCTCTAAAAGAAGTGACTCCCGCCGGAACTTTTCTGTCAGCTTCTTGCCGAGCCCGAGCTCTTTCGGGAAGTACTCCTTGGTGTCGCGGTCGCTGACCAGCTCGACGGCCAACATCATTCCGATGCCGCGAACGTCCCCGATCATCCTGTGGTGGTCCATGAGCCCCGTGAGTCGCTCTTTGAAGTACGCGCCGGTGTCGGCGGCGTTTTGGACGAGGCCCTCGGACTCGATGATCTCGATGTTCTTGAGCGCCGCGGCGGCGGCCACGGGGTGCCCACCGAACGTAAGCGCCTGGCGGAAGTGGTCGTCATCCGTGCCGAACCGGTCGGCAATCTCCCTGCTGACGATCGCGCCGCCGATTGGCAGGTAGCTGCTGCTGATTCCCTTGGACATGGTCATGATGTCCGGGGCGACGCCCCAGTGATCCAGGCCGAACATCTTCCCCGTGCGGCCGAAGCCGGTCACTACTTCGTCGGCGATCAGGATGACGCCGTGACGATCGCATATTTGGCGAAGCATCGGCCAGTACTCATCGCCGGGGACCGCGCAGCCCACCGACGACGACACGGGCTCCGCGATGACCGCTGCGACGGTTTTGGCGCCGTGGAACAGGATCAGGTCCTCGACGGCCTGAGCGCAGCGGACGGCGCACTCAGACGGGGTCGTGCCGCCCATTTCACATCTGTAGGGCTTCGGGTGTGGCGCGTGTACGATGCCCGGATAGGGCGGCTGGAAGTCGGATACACTGCTGCTTCCACCCAGCCACATAACGCCCTGCGTCGCACCATGGTAAGAGCCACGGCGGCCGATTATCCTGTAGCGCCCGGCTTCGCCTGTCCGCTTGTGGTAGGACTTGGCGATCTTGATCGCCGTCTCGTTGGCCTCTGAGCCGCCGGTGGTGGGCCAAGTGCGCTCCAGAGAGCCCGGTGAGATTTCCGCCAGCTTCTCCAGGAGACGCACGAGAACCTCTGTCGTACTCGTCTGCAGATAGTAGAGCAGACGGAGCATCTGCTCGTGAGCCGCCTCGACGATCTCGGTCCGGCCGTACCCGACATTCACGGAGCTATAGCCGCCGCGTATATCGATCCAGGTCTTGCCGTCGGAGTCGGTGAACCTGATGCCCTCGGCCTTGACTGCGATTTGAGGGCCGCCCTCAGCCTCCGTCTTAACCCAGTCGCGACTGGGCATCCAGAGGTGGTCGAGGGCCGCGCGCTTCAGTGCTTGCATGTCTGTTTCAGTCAAGCTGCTTTCCTTCCTTGGGGGCTCTGTGGGCTCATGCGTACTGGCACTGCCGCAGCGTCGATACTAGGGCTCTGGACCGTCGCCTTGGCCTCCTGTCTTCCTGGTAAAGAAGAATGGGGAGACATATCTGAGGGACACCCTCAGATTCCCGGCAGAGGGGCAAGGCCCCTCTGTACACCCCGCTTATCCTCCTATCACGTCGTCTGGGCTATACCTAGCTGGCCCTCGACCTCCCACAGGGTCAGGTCTATTGCGTGGACGATTTCGTTTACCTCGTCCTCGGTGATGCACAGGGGGGGGCCAATGGCCATCGTGTCCCCACCGGCGCGCAGGATGAGGCCATGTTTTCTGAACCCCTCGTTCAGGCGGGCTGGCAGCCTGACCTCTTTCGGGAACCGGGTCTTTTTCTCGCGGTCGCTGACCAGCTCCAATTGGATCAATAGCCCGAGGCCTCTGACGTCTCCGATGATCGGATGGTCGATCATCAGGCCTTCCATCTGCTCCTTGAAGTACGCCCCGACGACGGCCGAGTTCTCGACCAAATTCTCTCGTTCGAGGATCTCTATGTTCTTCAATGCCGCTGCGGCGGATACCGGGTGGCCGCTGAAAGTCAGGGTGTGGACGAGCTTGTTTTCCTCACCCGCGAATGCGTCGGCGATCTCTTTTCTGACCACGGTCGCCGCGATCGGCAGGTACGTGCTGACGATTCCCTTGGCGAGCGTGAGGATGTCCGGCACGATGTCCCAGTGCTCGACCGCGAACATCTTCCCGGTGCGGCCGAAGCCGCAGATGACCTCATCCGATATCAGGAGCACGCCGTACCTGTCGCAAATCTCTCGCACCATGGGCCAGTACTCGTCCCCTGGCGCACCCGAGCCCGCGGCCACGGGTTCGCCGATGACGGCCGCAACGGTCTCTGGACCTTCGAACTGAATCAGGTCCTCAATGGCCTGGGCACAAAGGATTGCGCACTCGGACGGCGTTGTCCCGCCGAGCTCGCAATGGTAGGAGACCGGCTGGGGCGCGTAGACCATGCCCGGGTAAGCGGGCTCGATGTCGTCTCGACCCGAATAGGCTCCTCCGCCGAGCCAGATGACTCCGCCCGTAAAGCCATGGTAGGAGCCCCGCCGGCTGATTACCTTGTAGCGTCCCGGCTCGCCATTGCGGCGATGGTAGGCGCGGACGATCTTGAGGCCGGTCTCGATA
>JAQBTI010000153.1 GCA_027624995.1 Chloroflexota bacterium | reverse complement strand
TGTGGTAACTTTCCAATGGACACCAGACAAGTAAACGACGCCCTTGACAAACTTTTCCAGGAAGAGCGGATCGTCTTCTGGAACGATCCCGACAAAGAGTTCCTGGCTTACATGGACGAGCAACTCTTCTCGCCCATCGAAGGCGTCAAGGTCCTTCGGCTCGACCAGACCGGCGCGTTGGCAGCGAAGCTCCTGATCGAGCGCAAAGAGGCCAACGGTCGCTTCCTCATTTACGCCCCCGAGGAAGAGCCCGATTACGAAAACGACTGGTTACTTGATATCCGGCTATACAGCCGCAGCTTCCGGGCCGACCGGGCTTCGATCCTCCTCGAAGAACTCGGCCTGACGACGCAGCACCTTCGAGAACATCTCGCCCAGCGGCGCAAGTTCTTCGATAACAAAGAGCGGCTGCAGAAGCTCAAGTCGCTTGTCTCGCCCGAGGACACTGCCGATGACCTCGACCGCAAGATGCTGGCCGTGGTCGTCAAGGCGGATCAGCCGGAACTGTTCAACATTCTCCGCACACTGTTTCATCTCTATGCTGAACTTGAGGACCTGGACCTGCGCGAACCGGTACAGGCATGGGAACAGATTGTAAAGTTCGACCTGGAAGAACCGTTCTGGCGACAGGTGAAGAAGTCCTTTGGCTACTTCGAAGAGATAGCGTCGCTGGAGAATCTGCTTATCCGGCTGCTGGTGACGGATTTTGCTCAGCATCTCCGAGGCGAATTGCCCGCGTCTCTGGAACAGCTCATTTTACCACCGGCTGGCCGAGCCAATGCAGTCGTCTGCCTGGCCCAGTGGCGGGACAGCGCCAGCACCGGCGGCAGCTATGACCGCCTTTCCGAATACGTGGCCGACGTTGTTAATCTAAGCGACCACCTTCACCCGTTCGATATCGATGACCTGATGGACGTGCAGACCTTCCTCGACGTCGAGAAGGAGATCGCCCGCAACTTGAAGGCGCGGGTGATGGCGACAGCGGACACGATCAATCTCGATGAAGTGAGGGAAATCGCCACTCGGCGTCAGGCTGGTCATTGGGCGTTATCGATGGCATCAGGCTCCTCCTCCGTTCCCCGCAAAGAGCTGCACGCGGTCTACGAAGCACTCGTTGCTGCCGCCGAGTTCTTTGACCTGCGGAACTCACACCGTCACGGGTTCGAGTTCGACGATGCCCCGGCAATGTATAAAGCCTACGGGAATGAACTCTATCGCTTCGACCAGCTCTACCGGCACTTCTGCGAATTTGCTGACAGAAGCCAAAATTGGAACGTAGTTAAGGACCTGCGGGACGAGATCGAGGCGTCCTACTCCAACTGGTACATCCCCACACTCGGTCTCGCCTGGGGCAAGTTCGTCGAATCGGGACTGCTGAATAAGTGGAACATCCCCGGTGTTCCAAACGAGTACGAATTCTATCGGCAGCATGTCCATACTCGCCTCCAGGAGTCAGAGAATCGAAAGGCCTACGTCATCATCAGCGATGCCTTCCGTTACGAGGCTGCTCAGGAACTCGCCCAGGAACTCAACGGGAAGTATCGCTTCCAGGCTTCCCTGTCCTCACAATTGAGCGTGGTGCCGTCCTACACGGCCCTTGGGATGGCGAGCCTGCTTCCACATGAGACATTGGGATACGACAAGAAAGGCAACGTCCTGCTGGATGGAAAGCCCTGTGCCTCGTCCGAACAGCGTAACGACATCCTCTCCACCGTCGAAGGCATGGTTGTGCGCGCCGACGATCTGCTCTCGATGAAAAAAGAAGAAGGTCGTGACCTGGTGGCCGGGAAAAAGGTCGTCTACATCTACCACGACGAAATCGACAGCCGGGGTGAGAAGGCTTCGACTGAAGGGGATACCTTCGATGCGGTGCGGAAGGCCATCGACGAGCTTGCCGATCTGGTCCGGTTCGTCGTCGATAGCCTCAACGGCAATTACGTGGTGATCACGGCAGACCACGGATTCCTGTTTTCCGACACGGCACCGACCGAGCCACACAAGAGCAGGCTCGAAGACAAGCCCGATGGCACAGTCATCGCCAAGAAGCGATTTCTATTGGGACACAACCTGCCGGATGTGGATGAAGCCTACCACGGCCACACGAAGGTGACGGCCAGGGCGGAGGGCGAGATGGAGTTCTGGGTTCCCAAGTCTGCCAACCGTTTTCACTTCGCCGGCGGAGCACGGTTTATCCACGGTGGCACGATGCTCCAGGAGATTACGGTGCCGGTCATCACCGTCCGGCATATCAAAGGCAAGACAAAAAACGAGACAGCGACCAGGCGGGTCGGTGTGCAGGTTCTTGGGGTGAACCACCGGATCACGACCCCCAAGCACCGATTCCAGCTTCTTCAGTCCGAACCAGTGAGTGAGCGCGTCAAGGAGGTCACGCTCAAGGTCGCCATCTACGAAGGGAGCGAGCCGGTGACGAATATCGAAAAGGTCACTTTCGACAGCACTTCAGATAACATGGAAGAGCGAACGAAGCCGGTCATGCTGGTGTTGCAGGACCGGCATTACGACAAGAAATCCGACTACCGCCTTGTGCTGCGAGATGCCGAAACGGACATTGAGCAGTCCAGAGTGGACCTTATTATCGACAGAGCTTTCAGCGATGACTTCTGAATCAACGATCGGCACGGGACTGGATGATTTACTCAACCGCCACTTCGCCGGGCGGGTGGTTCGCAAGGACCTCACGAAGCTGGTGAAGGAAGGGGCAAACGTCCCGGTCTACGTGCTGGAGTATCTCCTTGGATTGCATTGCGCCTCGAATGACGAGGCCATCATTCAGGATGGCCTGAAGACGGTTAAAGCCATTCTCGCCAACAACTACGTACGCCCTGACGAAGCCGAGAAAGTTAAATCGACGATCCGGGAACGGGGCAGCTACAAGATCATCGACAAGGTGGCCGTCACGCTGAACGAGAAGCGCGATGTCTACGAAGCACAGCTTCTCAACCTTGGCGTCAAAGGAGCAGAGATTCCGGCCGGCACGGTCAAGAAATACGAGAAACTGCTGGCTGGTGGCATCTGGACGATCATCACGATGCAGTATTTTTTCGAGGAAGGGCAGAAGGGGTCACCTTTCGTCGTGCAGGAGCTCAAGCCGATCCAGATGCCAAACCTGGACATCGAGGAAGTCTTCGAAGGGCGGAAAGGCTTCACCGAAGAGCAGTGGATCGACGCCCTTCTTCGGTCTTGCGGCTACGAACCCACACAGTTTGAGGAGAGGGTGAAGTGGCATTTGCTGTGCCGGTTGATTCCGCTTGTGGAAAACAACTTCAACGTCTGTGAACTGGGGCCGAGGAACACCGGCAAGAGCCACATCTACAAGGAAATCAGTCCCAATAGTATTCTTGTCTCCGGTGGCCAGACGACGGTCGCCAACCTGTTCTACAACCTGGCCCGTCGCACCGTCGGCCTCGTGGGTATCTGGGATGTGGTCGCCTTCGATGAAGTCGCAGGGATCTCCTTCAAGGACAACGATGGCGTCCAGATCATGAAGGACTACATGGCCTCCGGCTCATTCGCCCGCGGCCGTGATTCCATCGCCGCATCAGCCTCGATGGTCTTCGTGGGAAATATCAATCAGTCGGTCGATTCGCTGGTGAAGACGAGCCATCTGCTGTCGCCCTTTCCAGAGGCCATGATCGACTCCGCCTTTTTTGATCGCTTCCACGCTTACATCCCGGGCTGGGAAATTCCCAAGATGCGGCCAGAGTTTTTTACGAACCAATACGGCCTGATCGTGGACTACCTGGCCGAATGGCTCCGAGAAATGCGGAAACGGAATTTCGGCGATGCGATCAACAAGTATTTCAAGCTCGGTCGTGACCTGAACCAGCGGGACAGCATTGCCGTTCGTCACACCGTATCGGGCCTGCTCAAGCTGCTCTACCCACACGAGGACTTCGACAAGGACGCCGTTCGGCGTTGCCTGGAATACGCTCTGGAAACAAGACGGCGGGTGAAGGAGCAACTTAAGAAGATCGGTGGCATGGAGTTCTTCGATGTCCATTTCAGCTACATCGATGTCGAGAATTCGGAAGAGAAGTTCATCGGCGTTCCTGAACAGGGCGGCAGTTCACTGATCCCGGACGGTCCGCTCAATCCAGGCGTGTTGCACACCGTCGCTACCGGTAGTGCCGGTCACCTGGGGCTATACCGCCTGGAAACGCAGGTAACTCCGGGCAATGGTTCTCTCAAGATGTCAGGTCTGGGCTCGAATACGGCAGCCAGGGAGTCCTTCAAGGTCGGTTTCGATTATTTCAAGGCCAATGCTGCCGGAGTGAGCGCATCCATTAAGACCGGTGACCACGACTACCATCTGCACACCGTCGAGCTCCATAACACTGGCCCGACAACCGCCATGACCCTCGCAGCGTTCGTCGCCCTCTGTTCCGCTGTCATGGGCAGGTCGCTCCAGCCACAATTGCTGGTCTTGGGCAGCATGAGCCTGGGGGGCAACATCATCCCGGTGGCAAATCTTGCGGAGTCCCTCCAAGTCGCTCACGACGCAGGAGCCAAACGCCTGCTGCTGCCCATGTCGAGCGTCACCGACATCCCCACCATCCCCGGCGAACTTTTCGCCAAATTCCAGACCGGCTTTTATTCAGACCCCCGAGACGCCGCGTTTAAAGCACTGGGGGTGGCGTAGTCGGGGTTTCCAGAGGTATTCTCGTTCTTTTCGTATTCTCATACGGGTCAAGAGTCGTGAACCCGTACCAGAGCGGCGCTCCAGATGGCACAGGACAATCGCAACATCATTGCCATCACCGAGCGTTGCCTCATCGATAACGCCGATGAGGCATGGAACGCGTTTATAGCGGGGACGGAAGAACTGAACCGGAAGGTCTTTCTGAGTCGTGGTAACAGTTCAGATGTCGACGAATTCTGCGATTGGCCCTACGGCTTCGACCCATTCCCATTCAGTTTTCAAGAAGATTCCTCGACGAGATAGGAGCAACTATGGCACGGTTGGTTCAAAAAGAAAGCCCTGCAATCTATTCGATTGCAAGGCTTCATATGTGGAGACGAGGAGATTCGAACTCCCGACCTCTGCATTGCGAACGCAGCCGGAGATAGACGTAAGCGGCGCAGATAAACAACTTGAGTCCGAAGAATTGAACGCATGCACCTATGTTTGCACCACTAATAGAAAAGAACTCGATTTGATGATGAAATCGTGGGATAAACTGCCAGATGCAATACGCGAAGGAATCATGGCCATGATTCGGGCATCTGTCGCCGAAGACGTATAATCTTGATACTTGGGATCGATATAAGGTTCTCGGTACATCCAAGTGGTGTATGGTCACCCCAGAGAGTTCCATAGATGGCATTGAACATTCAAATTCCGCAAAGGGAAATACAAACCTTCTGCCGGCAACGGCACATCAGATACCTGGCACTCTTCGGGTCTGTGTTACGAGATGACTTCACTCCTGAAAGCGATGTGGATGTGCTTGTCGAGTTTGAGCCGGGACACACTCCGGGTCTGGAATTCATCACTTTACAGGATGAACTGAGTGAACTCCTGGGTCGCAAGGTTGATTTGAATACTCCTGATTGCCTGAGCACCTATTATCGTGACGAAGTTCTCGGCGAGGCGGAGACTCTCTATGTCGCGACATGACCCGTTGGTCAGCATCCATCAAATGCTGGACCACGCCCGGGAGGCAGTCGAAATGGCACAAGGCCGCTCCCGGGCAGATCTGGACTCTGACAGAATGCTGAACCTGGCGTTGGTACGATTGATAGAGATTATCGGGGAAGC
>JAQBTI010000152.1 GCA_027624995.1 Chloroflexota bacterium | reverse complement strand
TCACGACCGTCCTGATGCCCTGGTGTATCGATAGCTGGTAGGTAGTGGACACCCCCACCTTAATTCTCCTCCTGAGGGGGAGGAGAATTAAGGCTATTGGGGCCTGTAGAGCTCCGAGGTCGGCTGCATCTGCCCGAGGTTGCTCTCGCCGCTGATGACCAGCACATCGCCGTTCTCAAGGACGACCGCGGAATGATTGCGGCGCTCGTTGTTTATCTTGCCTACCACCTCCCATACACCCAGTACCGGGTCGTACTCTTCGACCTCGACCACGACGTGGCTCGGGCTGCTCTGAGTGAACCCGCCCAGGACGAACGCCCTGCCGTCCGGAAGCGTTACCAGGCGGTGCCGGTGCAGGTCCTGCGATGTCTGCCCAGCGGAGGACCATTTTCCCGTAGATCGGTCCCAGACCTCAGCAGAGGCCAGCAGATTGCTTCCACCGAATCCCCCGAGGACCAGCACCTCACCGGTGCCGAGGAGCGTCGCCTCGTGCTCCGCGCGGATGGCGTGCATGCTGTCGGTCAGCGTCCAGGTGTTTGTCGCCGGGTCGAAGACCTCGGCCGAGGATGTGTAGACGGCCTTGTTGCCGCCACCCGCCACCAGGACCCTGCCATCCTTCAAGACGGTTGCCGTGTGTCGGGTGCGAGACTGACTCATGTCGCCCGCGGCGGACCACGTGCCCGTATCGGGGTCATACAGCTCGGTAGCGGCTATGTCGGTCCTGCCGGTCGTACGTCCGCCGATGGCCAGCGCCCTGCCGTCGTTAAGCGCCACCAATCTGAAGAAGATCCTGGGCTGGGCCATCCCCCCCGTGGTGGTCCAGGCGCCCGTGGCTGGATCATACAGCTCTGTTGTCGCCAACGGGGCAGTGGAGCGTCCTCCGCCCGTAACCAGGACCCGGCCGTCTTTGAGGAGAACGGCGTCGTGGTCCGCCCTCTCTTGTGCCATGCTTCCCGTTTCGGTCCATTGGCCTGTGGCGGGGTCGTAGATCTCTGTCAGAGTCAGCGGGATCCCTCTGGACTGGCCGCCTGTTACCAGAACCCTTCCATCGGTAAGAAGGGTTGCGGTGAAAAGCTCCCTGGGCTGTACAAGGTCGGCCTCGGTGGTTACGAGAACGGGGACAGGCGTCGAGGACGGCACGGTCGGTGTGGGGGTCGGGACAACACGTCCCGAGGTCGTATCGGTTGTATCACCGCCGTCGCCCCCGCAACCTACCAGGACGGCGATTCCGAGGACGAAGAACAGTGGCAGCAGCTTAACCATGGGCGACACTCCGGGGCAACATCATTGGGGCAAGAATAGCCCCGGCCCGGCCGGCTGTCAAACTACTGGAGCCGCCGCAGCCTGGGGTCCAGAGTGTCACGCAGGCCGTCGCCGAGAAGATTGGCCCCCAGCACTGTCAGCGAGAGGAAGAGACCTGGGAAGAAGAGCATCCAGGGGGCGATGCTGTTAAACGCGCGTCCCTGGCCCATCATGTTGCCCCAACTGGGCACGTCGGAAGGCAGTCCCGCGCCAAGGAAGCTGAGCCCCGCTTCAGATAGGATGGCCCCGGCCGTGATAAAGCTGGCCAGCACGAGGACCGGCGGAATCGTGTTGGGAAAGATGTGATGGGCCATGATCCTGATCGGACCGCCCCCGATGGCGCGGGCCGCCAGAACGAACTCTCTCTCCCTGAGGCTGAGAACGATCGATCGCACGAAGCGTGTTGTTCCCGGGACCGAGGAGATCACCAGCGCAATCACCACGTTCCTCAGACTGGGGCCCAGGAGGGTCATCAGCGCGATTGCCAGAAGGAACGACGGAATCGCCATCAGTCCGTCCGCGACCCGCATGACGATAAAGTCCAGCACCCGGTGGTAGCCCGAGATCAGGCCCAACGTGGTGCCGAGTATGATCGTTCCGAGGGCGACGAATATCCCGACCTGGAGGGAAGCCCGGCTACCGAAGAGGGTGCGCGCCAAGACATCACGCCCAAGATGGTCCGTGCCGAAGAAATGGTAGCCGAGATCGAGGTCCAGGACCAGCTCGGGACCACTACTGTCGACCTCGTTGCCAAGAGGGGAGATCAGGCGGTCATTGGGGGCCAGGTATCTTGGATCATACGTGGAGAGCGGGTTGGCCAGTAGGGCCGTCACGATCATGAAGAGGATAATGATCACGCCCAGCAGCATGTTCGGGTTCTTGCGCAGGGCTCGCCCCGCGTTGGTGGCCCGCTCCTTGTACCGATCAGCTCGGGTCCGAGGTCCGAACCGGAGACTGGCAGGCCTGATCTGCTCCCGCTGCGCCATCAGTACCGAATCCTCGGGTCGAAGTAGAGGTACGTCAAGTCGATCAGGAGATTCACTATGACGTAGGAAACGGCGATGAGGAGCAGGGTGGCCTGGATCAGCGGGTAGTCGCGATTTGACACGGCGCTGACGATGAGCTGGCCGACCCCCGGTATCGCGAAGACCTGCTCGCTGATCACGAGTCCGCCGATCATTCCGGCGAGGCTGAGGCCGAACATAGTCAGGATCGGCACCATCGCGTTTCTGAGGGCGTGCCTTACCAGGACTGCCTGCTCGACGAGGCCTTTTGCCCTGGCCGTACGTACGTAGTCCTCTTTCAGTATCTCCAACATTGTCGAGCGCGTCACCCTGGCCGGCAGGGCGGCGGAGATAATGCCCACGGCTATGGCGGGCATCGTGATGTGCTCCAGCCAGGGCCCGATGCCGCCGGATAGCGGTTCGTAGCCGAGGGCCGGGAACCACTCCAGTTTCACTGCGAACAGGGTGACCATGTTGTATTCGAGCCAGAATACGGGAATCGAAAAAGCAAGGACGGCGAAGATCATCGAAGCCCGGTCGACCCACGTGTTGACTTTCCAGGCGGCCAGCACCCCTAGAGGAACGGCCACTACTATTGACAGGACCAGAGCGAGGACACCTATCGAGAGGGTCGGCTCGAGCCGCTGGCGTATCTGCTTTGCTACGGGATAGTTGTTCGCGGGAGAGACTCCAAGGTCGCCCTGCAGGGCGTTGGTGATCCAGATAGCGAACTGCTCCGGGAGAGGCTTGTTCAGTCCCATGCGCTCTTGGAGCCTGGCGACCCTTTCCGGAGTGGCCTGATCACCGGCCAGTATGACCGCGGGATCACCTGGCACAATGTGGATCAGGGAGAAGGTGAAAACTGCGACGATCAACAGCACCGGGACCATCGCCACGACGCGCTGCGCTACATACTCTTTCAAACTACGCCGCTCCCGAGCATACTTTTGTCAGATGCCATTCCGGCTGTTTCAGAGGCCTCTGAGTTGTCGAATGCGTAAC
This sequence comes from Chloroflexota bacterium, assembly GCA_027624995.1. Lineage (GTDB taxonomy): Bacteria > Chloroflexota > Dehalococcoidia > Lucifugimonadales > CATQGZ01 > CATQGZ01. The sequence continues at coordinate 2,509 of JAQBTI010000152.1, read as the reverse complement.
ATAATAATCGTGGCAAGGCCGGGGTTACCCACCCCGGCCTTGCCTGAAACTTCTCTATCTATGACCTGCGGTTATCGGCCGCAGATCTGCCTATTTGAACCAGGCTCCCGACAGATTGAATCCACCTGCCGAGGGAGTGAAGGCCATCTCGTTTCGGAAGGCCATAAGTGCAAGGCTCGAACCAAGCTGAATGTACGGGACCTCCTCGTAAACGAGGATCTGCATCTCGTCGATCAGGGCCCGCTGCTCCTCAATAGTAGGAGCGACCAACCAGTCCTTGGTCAACTGCTCAATCTCCGGGTTTTGCCAACCGCAAGACCAGGTCTTGCTGAAGCCCTCGTTAGACAGCGGATCGAACGGGCTGGTGCGGGTGTGGTACATGTTCCAGCCACCGCCTGGTGCCGTCGCGCCGGGATCGACGGGCCTGTCACAGCCCGCGTTCTTCCACTGGATAACCGTGGCCCAGTCTACGTTAGGCCTGTTCACCTTGAGTCCGAGGGACTCAAGGATCTGCCGCGTGTAGGAGCCGCCGCCGTCCATGTAGAAGATGTTGTTGGCGGCCAGCAGCAGGATCTCGTCGTCGAAGCTCATGCCCTCTTCGCTCAGGGCCTCGGCCAAGAGCGCCTTCGCCGCTGGGAGGTTTATGCCGCCGGGCTTGAAGTACTTCTCGGTGGAGACCTCTGTGGCCCAGGGGCCGTCGGACATGAATATCGCCCCGTCGAGGACCCAGTCGGCGCCCGCTCCGTAGGAGGCGGTCATCCACTGCGTCATGTCCGCCGCCATCAGGACGGCTTGCCGAGCCTTCTTGTTATTGAAGGGCTTGGCGGTCTTGTTGAAGACCAGATAGGGAGGCATGCCGGGACCGATGACGGCCACGCTAATCTCGGGGTCGGCCTGGAGGATCGACTTGAAGTCTCCGGACACTGTGTTGGCGATGTGGACCTGGCCGGTCCTGAGGCCCGCCACCTGCGTCGAGGCGTCGGGAATTACCACCATCTCGATGCGGTCGAAGTAGGAGATCTTCGCGCCGCCGCTGCCGTTTTTCGGCTCACTGCGGGGCTTGTAGCCGGTGAAGCGCTCCATGACGACGCGGTCGCCCGGGACCCATTCGATGTACTTGTACGGCCCTGATCCGATGGCCTGTGTCTGGGTGTCGAAGCACTGGTCGGGAGGCGTATCCGCGATAGCCTTGGGCTGTAACCAGGCGCCGTTGAATGCCTGGTAGACCGGCCACAGGCCGAAGCTCTGTGACATGCCCATCTTCCACGTCTTCGAGTCGACCGCCGTGTGGGTGGGTTGGACGAGGTCCCAGACCTGCTTCGCAATTGCGTGTGTGCTGCCGCCCCACCTTATCGTGGTTGCGATAGCGTCTTCCGTCTCGACGGGGGTGCCGTCATGGAAGGTCTGGCCATCTCTCAGGGTGAAGGTGTACTCCGTGCCATCGGCGCTCAGAGACCATGCGCCGATCGACAGCGGAAGCGCTTCTGCTCTAGCGTTGTCGAAGGCGAAGAACGGCTCATAGACGTGACCCGACAGTCCACCATTGAAGGTCGTGTGGCAGGACCAGTCTACGCTGGGAGGGTTGCTGAACCCGGCCCAGAACACGGTGCCGCCGAACTTGGGGGCTCCCTGGGGCCCTTGGGTGGGAGCCTGAATCAGAGGAAGTGTCGGATTCACGGGCGTCGGCTTCGCGACCGACTGAATCTGCTGGGCCATGGCCGTCGGTGCAGGCGCAGCCACCGCAGGCCTTGCCGGCGCCGCGGGGGCGGCGGGTGCAGGCGCTACGGCCTTGACCGCTGTGGGCGCGGGCGCCGGGGCCGCAGGCTGGGCCTGCGACGTATCCGCATCATCCGAGCTGCTGCAGGCCAGCACAAATACCAGAGAGACTATCGCCACAAGGGGCAAGAGCCTCAGTCCAAACCAACTAGACCGTTTCACAGTCCACCTCCTGAAAATTTTTCGGTTCCACCCATTGCTACGTATGAAGACATTTTATGGATTTCGTCTTCGCCAGCTTTCGTCGTCGGCGTATGCAGTGGCGCGCAGGCCATCCGCCGCGTTCCGAAAGTCCGCGATACTTTATACGCTAAGAGCTAAGCTGGTGTCAACCCTGCAGAAGGCCAAAGTCCACCGACCAGACCTGCTCCCTGAGACCTTTATTCGCGCTCCCTGGACCGTCATTCCGGTGAAGGCGGGAATAAAGTAGGACTAGGCGAATAGTCTCCGCGACTCGTCAGAGCACGTGCCGTACCTAATTGAATGCAAATGAATGGCCACGCTCCACCAGAAGCGGGGTTTAGGACTTCAGGAGTAATGGTAGACAACTGCTGCGCAATGGGTTTGGTCAAGGGAAGGCGGCAAGAAGATCCTACAACGCGGGAAGGAGGTGCAACTCGAGACGATCGAACGGCGAAGACGCTACAACAGGGCACTCAAGGAGCTACTGCACCATCTTCGCCTTCGCCGAGTCGCCCCAGGAAAGTGGTGTCTTCTGGGCGGGTTCGGACGA
>JAQBTI010000151.1 GCA_027624995.1 Chloroflexota bacterium | reverse complement strand
CCGCCTGATGTCGTTTACACACCTATTGACGTAACCTCGTCAACATGGGCTCAACAGATAAATCTCGCGGCAACGGAGGTGGACCTCGATGACCCGACGAGAGAGACGCACAGAACGACAACGCAGGCTCGTGACAAGAAGTGAAGCGCGATTGGCCGCACGGCTTGCCCGGCTCGACTACAGAGTGACCGAGAACGGCGCCTTGAAGCCCCCGACAAAGAGCCGGACCTGGCACCGGGGCAGTCGAGGGAACGGCCACCAACCCCCACCCGGCCGTGGGTGGGACCGCTCCGGCCCGGCGTACGTGGTCGCACTGAATGGGGTCGAGTTCGCAGAGCCGGTGCTGCACCACCGGTGGAGGAGTCTGACAGACAGACCGTAAATCTCACAATCACCTACGCGGCGGCGACCCGGCCAGGAACAGGGTTAGAAGCACCACGGCTACCAACTGTGGTGCTTCTGTTTTGGAGAGGACTCAGCAGTTCATCGGCAGGAGGAGAGCATGAAAGACGACCTCGAAAACGAGCAAGAGCCGAACGACAGTTCCCAGCTCGCGGTCATCGAGAGCCTTTCCGAGCCTGCGATCCGGCGCCGGATACTCGCCGACGCGGTCCAGCATCCGGCGACCGTTCTTTCGGGAGCCGCCTTCACCGCCACCGGGGTCTATCTGCTGGTGCTCGCCCCGGTCTTCGGGGGCGCGCGCCCGGCGATGGTCCTGCTCGGTGTTTTCGGTGTAGCCGTCGCTGCGTCGTTCGTGTGGCGCTACGTCTTCCGCTACTCCGAGGAGTACGCGGAGAAGGCCCGGGAGCTGATGAAGGTCCTGGAGAAGGACAGGGCGCGATCGGAGGAAGCGAGGGCCAAACGACTGCGCCAGGTCCTCCAGGAAGGCTTCTTCGATATCGGCGCCGGAGAGGGAGTCAAGGCACTCGGCCGGTTGGTGAACGAATACGAGCGCCTGCAGCCCGTTCTTCTGCGGCAGGCGGATTCGGACCCCCTTTCGATGTCCCGGGTGCCCGTGTTGACCGGAGCGACGTACCGGCGGGGCCTGAGTGCCCTATCGGATGCGCTCGAGCTGCTGGAGGCCGGCCTGACCCCCGGCAGAGAGGTGCTGCTCGCGGAGATTGCCGAGATGGAGGAGAACGTCGAGGCCTCGAGGCGGAACGGTGGCGGCGCCGACCGCCTGCGGCTCACCGAGGACAGGTTGGCCTCTCACAGGGAGCGACTTGAAATGCTCGACCAGCTCCAGCTCCGTGCGGACCAGTTGCTCTTCCAGGCGAGTCGCTGCGAGGCCCTACTCCATCGCGCTCGGATCGAGCTCACGGCATTCAGGACCGGGAGCTCGGAATCGAGCGTCGATTCAGTGGTCCGGGCGCTGGAGGGAACGATCGTTCAGGTAAAGGAGGTGCAAGCGGAGCTCAGGAGGCTGGGCTATTGAGACCCGGCGCGACAGCAGTTGCTACACCAAGTTGGTACGAAGGAGGGTTGCCATGGTAACGGAGGAACGCTCTGAACAGAACGAAGAGGAGACCCGTGACATTCGTCCGGTGGAGGTCGAAGAGCCGGCGGCGCCCAAGAGCATGCCCAGGGACGAGGTAGATAGGGTCCGGAGACAGGCCGATGAGCTTCTGGCGCGCCTGGCGGAAACAACGGGCAGTGAGGAGCTCGAGGCCCTGGACAGCGTCACGAGCGTCGGCAGACAGGCCCAGAGAAACTCGGCGGGTGAATTCGACCTGCTCAAGGCTCGGATGGGCACCTTTCTCAACGAGGGCGGCGCCAGCAAGGACATCGCGGACGGGTTAAGGGACCTGCGAACGACCCTGAACGAGATCAACCCGGCTGAGGTGACGAACCCGGGGATTCGCGGCCGGATTGTGGGGGCCCTCCCGATCGTCGGAGGGCGGTTCAACCCGCTGGTCCGAGGCCTGAACAAGATCGCACTGCGGTACGAGCCGGTCTCACAGCAGGTCGCGGTGATCGAGACCAAGCTGAGCGACGGACGGGCGCTGCTCGTTCGCGACAACATCGAGCTCCGCAGGCTCTACGAGGACGTCGAGGCCCAGCAGGGGCCGATCAAGAGTAACGCCTATCTGGGGGAGCTGCTCGCGCAGCGCCTGGCCCGGATGCTCGAGCAGACCGACGACCCGATGAAACATGACCGGCTACAGGGCGCCCTTGCGGACGTGCTGGAGCGCGTTCAGGACCTGCGCACGATGGAAGAGGTGCACCTCCAGTACTTCGTCAGCATTGAGATGAGCCGGCAGAACAACAACAGACTGGTGCAGTCGGTGGACCGGACCCTCACCCTGGCCACCAACGTCGTAACCGTCGGACTGGCCATCCAGTCCGCTTTGATCCGGCAGAAGAAGGTCACTCAGGCTACTCGGCGGACTCGCGAGTTCCTCGGCGACCTCGTGACCGCGAACGCGATGGCTATCAAGCAGCACACACAAGAAATAGGAGACCTCTACAACGATCCGGTCATTTCGATGGAAAAGATCAGTCAGGCCCACAACGACCTGGTCGAGGCGATGGAGACCGCGAGCCGGCTGAGGCAAGCCGGAATCGAGTCCGCCCGGGAGAACATCGCCCAGATCAGCGAGATGACGGCCGAGCTGGAGCGGAAGGCCGGCGGGATGATTCAGGAGCGCGCTCCCGAGCTAGGGGTCGCCCGCACGTAACAGCGAACGTAGGCCGTCGGCCTACGGGAGGAGCGAGACATGAATACGGACCTTCGCGACCAAGGGGCTTTGCACCATGAGTCGTATTGCGGGGCCGTGGTTCGACAGGCTCACCACGAACGTAAGTTCAAAATCACCGTTCGCCAGGAGGTGCAGCATGAGCGTTCCCAATACCTATCAACTCCAAAAGTGGCGTCCGACCGAAGGGGCCGCCTCCGCAACGGCGGGCGTTGCCCGACCTGGACTGGGAAGCTGGCTGGCCGTTCTGCTCGTTGGCGTGAGTGCGCTCGCGTTGCTGCGAAATGAGCAGATAGTCGTCTGGCTCCTGTCCGAGAACATGGTTGGCGAAGGGTCGACGCGCAGTCTCCCCGATGTTCTTAGATGGCTCTTTTTGGCGACAGGCGCGATAGCTCTGGCACTTGCGTGGCGGATCTCTGCATGGGCTGCCGTAAGGGTATTGTGCTGGGGACCCGTCCGGATACCCGCCGCCTACACGGGTAGGGTTATCGGGGCGGCGGCTCGACCCTTCTGGGTCCCGATCTCGGCGACACTCCAGGCCCTGCGCAGCATGCTCGCGTCGACTCTTGCCGGGCCGTGGCTGGGCGTTACTTTCGCCGGTACGGTGGCAGGAGGGACTCTGCGCTCCTTGTGGAGCGCGGCATCGGTCGTGATCGAGTATTGCCGGCTGAGAGTTCTAGCAGCGGCCGGGATCATCGAGCTGGCCCTGCACTCTGCGGGAAGACGGCTCTCGGCCATTCTCGGCCACTTATGGTCCGCAACTTCGACAGTCGCAATTGCGGTTGGGCTTGGCTTGAGCTACGTCCTACTGTCGCTTGCGGCCGTACTGGTAGGGGCCTTCTGGGTCGTCCTGGCCATCGGGCGTCCCATGTGGCGTAGCGCGTCGATAGTCGCCGGGGTAGTCGGCCGAGTGCTGCAAAACGTCTGGACGGGCGTAGTTGCTGCCAGACAGGCCGCTCGTGTCACCCTTCATCGATTATGGGCCTCGACATCCTCGATGGTCGTTATCGCCTGGAGCTCAGTTTCCACTACCACCAGCCTGGCGATACAAGGCCTGAGTCAGGTTGTGCGGTCGGCGGCCGGTCACCTGAAGTTGGGCATTTCCACGGTCGGCCGGTATGCGGGCACCGGCATCTCGATGGTAGTTCGTCGGCTCCGGTTGGTTGGCTCCGTCATCTTGCGCGGTACGGGTCTAGTCGCACTGCTCGCCTTGGCAGGTCTACTCTTCGCTGCGCTCGTCGTCGCTCGTGGCGTCAGTCTGGCAGCTCGCTACATAAGCCAAAGAGCCGGCGCGGCCGCGAGCATCTCGCGCAGACTGACGATCAGAGGCATCGGGTACATGCGCCTGGGGGCGGTGGCTCTGTTTCGCCCCGCTGCACGTGGGGCGGTGATCGTGATGCAGTCCGCCGGCCTTGCGCTGCGCTACCTCCTACGGGCCGTTTTCTCTGCCATCGTCCACGCGCTCAGCTTCGTGGGCGTCGGAGCCGCATACATGCGAAAAGGCGTCTTGGCTCTGTCTCGTCCGGTCGCGCGTGGAGCGGTGATCGTGATCCGAGCCGCTGGCCTTGCGCTGCGTTACGTGCTGCTGGTCGGGGTCATGGCTATCGGCCATGCATTCAGCATCATGGCCACTGCGGCGGTCTACCTGCGGTCAGGCGTCTTGGCGCTGTTACGCCCGGTCGCGCGTGGAGCAGTGACCGTGATCCGAACCGCCGGACTTGCGCTGAGTTACGTGCTGCGGGCTGGAGTCATGGCCATCGCCTGCGCGCTCAGCACGATGGTCACTGGCGCGGCATTCATACGGACGGGCGTCGTGGCCCTGTCACGTCCGGTCGGGCTTGGCGTGTTGTTCCTCATGCGAGGTGCCGGCTTTACACTGCGCTTCCTGCTGTGGGCCGGCATTGCGGCCATAGCCTATTCGCTCAGCATCACGGCCAAGGCGGGCGAGTACATTTGGGCCGGCGTCCGGTTCGCGGCTCGCCCCCTGTGGTCCGGGGCCTTGATCATCGCCGGCTCGTTGAGACTCGTCACGGCAACCATCGCAAGTTACCTGTGGAGCGCCCTATCCATAGCGGCTCGGTCAGTTGGCCGGGGCCTGCGCGGAATAGTGCTGGTCGCCTTCGCCGTCGGCCTTCGGCTCTATGCAGGAGCCGATGCGGCCGCTCGCATTCTGTGGTGGGGTCTCGCGACCGTGACCGTTCCGTTACGGGTAGGCGTTGCGGTCATCGGCAGGCTTCTGCTGCAGACAGTTTCCTCTTCCGCCGGTGCTGCGGGCTTCCTCGTGCGCTACCTCGGACAGGGTGCCCTGGTCGGCGCGTTCGCGGTTGGCTGGCTGTTCACATACGTCTGGGCCGGGATCGTCCTGATTGGCCGGGGACTGGCACGGAGTTCCGTTCTGACGATACGGACCGTGACCACCGGCTCGGAGGTCGCACTGGATGTCTCGAGAATCGTCTTTTGGGCTGTCAAGCGCAGGGAAGGAGTGATGAACATGTCGGAGGTCAACCTGGGACGCGATCGCTTACTCTCGCTGGTAGTAACCGTCCTGGTCTTTTTCACGGTCGGCTCCGTTGGCGTGAGGCTGCTGTGGCCGGCCCCTCCGGAGCCCACAGTGGTCGTAACTCACTGGGTCACCGGCCACCTGTACTATGGTGCGAACCTGCCGGACATGGCCGAAGAGTTCAACCGGGCAGGCCACAGGTCCGAGTCCGGCAACCGCATCGTGGTCAAAGTCTATGACGCCCCGTCGTCGGAGGGCGCAAGGGACCTGCTGTCCCGGGTCACGCGCCGGGCAGCGGTAATGCAGAACCTCGGTGGCCTCAAGCGCGAGCTGCCGGACCCCACCATCGTCACCCCTTCAGGGGCCCACTGGCTAGTCAGCGTCAACCACGAGGCCGGTCGCGAGGTCGTGGACCTCGACGGCTCTCGGAGCATCGCCCGCGCCTACGCCGGCATCGTCACTTATAGGGATATGGCGGAGTGCCTGGGCTGGCCGGAGAAGGAGATCGGGTTCGCCGACATCATCGAGCTGCGGAACGACCCGGACGGCTGGGGGCGATACCCCGACTGTGCCCAAAAATCGTGGGGGCCGAAGCCGCTAGTCGCATACACGGACCCCAGGACCTCCAGCACCGGAC